>CAXCBH010000001.1:0-40123 GCA_963980675.1 uncultured bacterium
TCGTTGTATCCGGGAAGATTAAAATTGTATTGAATTCCCGGCCATCACCCACAAGAAAGACTGATTTAACTGAATCAAAATCCTGAAAAAGATTCTCGATTTTTTGAGGCGCAATGGTTTGGCCTCGACTATTTTTATATATATCTTTTTTCCGGTCGATTATAAAATAATGTCCATCTTTTTCTTCAAAAATGTCTCCTGTGTGAAACCAGCCATCCATAATTACATCCGAATCATCCTCCTTATAATAACCATCTGTAACGTAGGAACCTTTCAGACATAATTCTCCATCATAAGCAATTTTCAATGTTATTCCCGGGAGAGCTATTCCAACAGAATCGATGATATATTCGGTGGGTGGCGTCATGGTAATGCCGCCGGTAGCTTCTGTCATACCATATCCGCTCAAAACATTCACGCCATGGGATTGATAAAATTTAAAAATATCAGGATCTAAATAACCTGCCGCTGATAATCCCCATTTTAAATTTCTACCCGTGATGGATTTTAATTTTGTCTCTATGGTTTCATTATCTTCAGAATCCATGTCTAATTGTTTCTCCAACATTTCGTAGAGTTGAACCCACCGCTTTGGAATACTTATAAAAATCGAAGGGTTCACTATGGGAAAATCTTTTAACAATGAATTAAAAGCGGGTGATTCGGCGAAAGAATAGGTCGCTCCCCAAAAAATGCTGCCCATCAATTCGAAATATCGTCCAAATGTATGAAAGAGTGGCAAATAACAAAGAAATATATCCTCCGAACCAAAATCAGGTAAAGCCAAGGCCCGGGCAAATCGTTTACTGATAATATTACTCTGATTAAATGTGATTCCTTTTGGGTTTGCGGTGGAGCCCGATGTATACATAATAGTCTGCGTGCGATCCATAGGCACATAGGACATACGCTGATCTACATCAAAATTTTGTGAACGATCCCGATTTTCAAAAAATATCTCCCAATCCATGACCTTTCCTTGGATCAAGCTTGAATCATTCAAGGCAATTACAAGAATGTCGTAGTTGTGATGAACTTCATTCCAAAGGCGAATGGCTGTTTTTCCACCCACAAAGATGTGAGTTACTTCTGATTGTTTTAAAATAAACGAGAGATGCTCGGAAGTTGAATTCAGTGGAATGGGTATTACACGAATCCCAAATGACAAGCAGGCTAAGTCCACCAAAACACCATTTAGTTGATTGTAGGTGAGAAGACCAATAACAGATGGTTTTTCCGTTCTATCTAACACAGAAAGTGCTTTTCCGGTCATTTGGATTTTTAACCACAAATCTGAGTAGGATAGAGTGTGGAGATCATCACCGCGAATCATATTAAAAACAGTTTTATCGCCATAACGTTTTGCGCGTTGCTCTATCATGGTTCCCGTATGGTATTGGGAAAGATGAATGAGCCGAACAATCCGCTCCAGCCATTCTTCGGTTACTTTGGCTTCAGTAATTATTTTTGCTACGGATTGAATATGAGCCAAGTCTAGGAACTGATGTATAATTTTTTTATCTGGAGAATGGTCCAAACAATCATTCACCAAACGCATTAAAGCATCAGTGTTCAAATTTCCCTTGTAAGCTCGAGAAATGGATTCGTTAATCCGGTTTTGAAGCCCTGTGTCCATAGGAGAAATTAATAGAGAGTCTTAATGAAAATTGAAGACAAATTGATTTATAAATAATATTTAAGTTTGAATCCATTACATTTATATCCTTAGTAAGGATTTAACACTTTAAACAGTGAATAATTTTTTTTATTAATTCAATAGAATTTTTCAAAAAATAATATAGTTAACTAGCTTAAAATAAATACTCTCTTTTTACCCTCTATTTATGGTATAATTTTATGTGTCTTAAATGTAGGACATAGAAGATATTTATGGATGCATTAAACAGAATCAAATTTTTAGAAGACCGGCTTCATCGCTTAAGCGAGATTGGTATGGCCCTTTCCACAGAAAAGAATACCGATCGTTTGTTTGAGATGATTCTTGAAGAAGCCAAGGCGATTACTCGTGCGGATGGCCAAACTCTCTATTCTATGAATAAAGATGGGAACTTGAAATTTGAAATAATGCGTAATGATACCATGAATATAAACATGGGGGGAACATCTGGGATAGAGATCCCATATTATCCAGTTAAACTTTGGATCGATAAACAAACACCCAACAAACAGAATGTTTCAGCTTATGTTGCACTCGCTCAAAAGACAGTCAATATCCATGACGCGTACGAAGAAGAAGGGTTTGATTTTGAAGGGACCAAGAATTTTGATGAAAAATCCGGTTATCGTTCCAAATCCTTTTTAACGGTTCCCCTGAAAAATCATGAAAATGAGATCATTGGTGTTATGCAGCTCATCAATGCTCGGAATGACCACGATGAAGTCATTTCATTCAACGATGAAATGCAGGAACAGTTAGAATCATTGGCATCTCAAGGTGCCGTGGCTTTAACTAATAAGCGTTTGGTGGAAGAGCTAAAGACTCTTTTCGAAGCATTTATCAAATTGATTGCCACCGCAATTGATAAAAAATCTGAATATACTGGCGGTCATTGTAATCGTGTACCGGTGATTACCATGATGCTTGCAGATGCGGTGGCTGAAATGACTGAAGGAAAATATAAAAATTTTTCCATGGATGAAGACGAACGATATGAGTTATATATCGCTGGCTGGCTCCATGATTGCGGGAAAGTGGCTACACCACCCCATGTGGTGGATAAAAGTACCAAATTGGAAACGATCTTTGATAGAATCGAATTAGTTAAAACAAGAATGGAACTGTTGAAGCGAGATGCGGAAATCGCTTTTTTAAAACGGCAATTGAATGGTCAAGCCTCGGATAATTTTGATGATGAATTCAAAGGAACGATCCGGCAGATAGACGAAAATATGAGCTTTTTAGAGAACTGTAATGTTGGTGGTGAATTCATGAAACAGAACCTACAGGAACGTGTGAAATCTATTGGGGAACAACAAGTCCATTTATATGGAACAGACCAAAATTTTCTATCAAAAGAAGAAATAGCTAATTTGAACATTCCTAAGGGAACACTTTTGCCAGAAGAAAGGGAGATCATCAACGACCATATTGTCATAACCATCGAAATGTTGGAGCAGTTACCCTATCCCAAACACCTAAAAAATGTTCCGGAATTTGCCGGAGGCCATCATGAAAAGATGGATGGTACCGGTTACCCCAAGGGGTTGAAGGCCAATCAGATGTCAACCCAGGCCAAGATAATGGCCATCGCAGATATTTATGAAGCACTTACTGCAGCGGATCGACCTTACAAGGATGGAAAAAAATTATCTTCTGCCATGCGCATTATGGGCTTTATGAAAAACGATTACCATATCGATGTGGACTTATTTGAGATTTTTGTGAAATCTGGAGTCTATAAAAAATATGCGGAGGATTATGTTGCCAAAACGCAGATTGATAATGTGGATGAGGAGGTTATCCTGGAACCATGAATCATTTAACTTCATTGAATAATAACCAATTGAAAGAACAATTAATATCCCTCATGGATACTGTGGTGTACTATTTGAAAAATGAACCTGATGTGGACAAATTCCTAGATGAAACGGATCTTTTTGATGAGTGGGAGGAAGCACTTCCGGAAGCAGAATACCCAATTTTTGTCATTGCTGTATTGAATAATACACGACGGGATGCCATTATGGATACAATTATTAATGCCATCTTAAAAAAAGATGATCACTCTAATCATCCCAAAAAAAGTTCATTCAAGCCCGAGGCAGCAAGATCCCACGTTGGAGAACATCCTTTCAATTGATTAATTCCCAGATTGTTCTCATCAATCTCTTGAATTAAATTTGCTTCTATGACACCTGATATTGCTATTGTAATTGGCTTACTTGCCTTGGGGTTTATCCTATTTGTGACCGAGATCTTCTCAATCGATGTTACAGCCATGATTCTCCTCTCTATTTTGTTCTTGTTTGGATATTTGACTCCGGAGCAAGCTATCTCCGGTTTTTCAAATCCTGCAGTGCTCACCATTGCTTTCCTGTTTATTTTGAGTCATGCTCTCCAGAAAACAGGTATTCTTGAGTATCTTGTTATTCGGATCAATAAGATTGCAGACCGCTCCAGACTCCTGGGAAGAGCTGTTTATTTATTCACCATTGGTTTGGCTTCAGCGGTTGTGAACAATACAGCTGTAGTTGCCATTTTTATGCCGGTAACAATTCGGTTGGCTCATAAATATAAACTGAGCCCATCCAAAATGTTGATACCATTGAGCTATGCTGCTATACTAGGTGGTACGCTCACTTTAGTGGGCACATCCACAAATCTACTGGTGAGTTCAATTTACGTTTCTGAACCAAATGTTGAACCCATGGGAATGTTTGAATTTGCTCGATATGGTGTAATTCTAATGTCCATAGGATTGCTCTATATTCTTTTTATTGCGCCCAAATTACTACCATCTCGAACTGTCACATCCAGTTTAACAAAGAGTTATCACCTGGGTGGATATTTGACTGAAATGAAAATCACGGAGGAGTCACCATTGGTGGGGACAAGTTGTTTTGACCGTGGCATCAATAAACATTACGATGTGATGGTTTTAGACATTCTTCGTGATGAGAAAATGATCACATCCAATATTCGCCAGACAATACTGAAAGCAGGTGATATTCTGTTTGTCCGGGGAACGCTGAACAATTTTCTCAGCATGAAGGAAGTGGAAAAAATTACTTTATTAACTGACGAAAAATTGACGCAACAGGAGTTAGAAAAACAAGATAATGTATTGGTGGAATGTTTGTTGACAGAAAAATCGGATTTGGTTGGCCATAGTTTGATGACGTCAAATTTTCGCCGGCGATTCGGCACATTCATTCTAGCAATCCGTCGAGAAGGTGCTATTTTTCGGAAAAAGGTTGCACATGTCGTGCTCCAAGCATTTGATACGTTTTTAGTATATGGTCCATCCAATAAGATAAATGAATTATCCAAAGGCGGAGATTTTATCGTATTGGGAGAAGTGAAAGCAAAATTGCGAAAAAAACGATTCTGGTGGATGTCCATTGTGGTTGTTTTGGGAGGGATTGGATTGGCCGCTGCGGGCATCATGCCAATCATGAGCGGAGCCATGATCGGTGTTGTCTTATTACTGGCTATTAAGGTTATTACACCCCAGGAAGGATACCAATCTATCCATTGGCAAGTGATTGTTCTTATTGCTGCATTGATTCCGGTAGGTATTGTTATCGAATCATCTGGTGCAGCAGAATGGTTAGGCGGTTTTATTTCTACTGCCGCACGTATGGCTCCTATTGAATGGCAAGCGCATGCACTTTTAGCATTGATCTATTTGATTACCATGATCTTGACAGAAGTTTCGTCCAATGCTGCAACAGCAATTATTATGACTCCCATAGCTATAGCTGTAACACAGCAAATGGAATTTGAACCTAGAGCATTTATTTTTGCCGTGGCATTTGCAGCATCTGCTTCATTTATTACACCGGTTGGATACCAAACCAATTTGATGGTCTATGGTCCGGGTGGATACAAATTCAGTGATTATATCCGAGTTGGATTTCCATTGGCATTGGTATTTTGGATCTCCGCTGTTTACTTTTTACCGATTCTTTGGCCCATTTAAAAATGAAATTATTTTTTATCATCGCTACAATAGTATTTGCGCTAAACTTTCTATGGAGTTGTGTAAAAAGTAATCCTGAAGCCATTCCAACCCTAAGTAGTCATCAAGGTGAAAAGTTGTTATCTAATCATAATTATATTTTCATTGATGTGCGAACACAACAAGAACACGATACGGGCCATATCCCCAATTCGACCCATATTCCCGTCAAGTCGCTGGAGTCAAGAATCGATGAAATTGAAAAATTCAAAGAAAAGAAAATTGTTGTGTATTGCCGTAGCGGAAACCGATCTTCAAAAGGAACAAAAATTTTAAATAAATATGGGTTTGAAGCTATGAATTTGGTTGGCGGTATGCTTCAATGGAAAGGACCGGTAGAAAAGAAATGATTATTCAATTCGCAAAAATATTAGCCGGAGGTATAATCGGGTTTTTATATTACCAATTCATTGGATGTAATCAAGGGTGTGCGATTACTGGTTCACCTATTAACAGTACAATTTACGGTGCAGTGATGGGAGTGATCCTTGCATGGCCGACAAACAAATATGGGCAAAAAAAATGAAATATGGTTTTCAACGAAAATTAGAAATAGACTTTGATGAAGCGGATTCAAAAATTCGTGATTCCCTAAAAGATCAAGGATTTGGTGTTCTTACAGAAATAAATGTTACCAATGCTTTTAAGGAGAAACTTGGTGTTGATTTTCGTAAATATAAAATTTTAGGTGCTTGTCATCCTCCAACTGCCCACCAGGCATTATCTGAAGAATTGGAAATTGGGTTATTGCTTCCGTGTAATGTAACTCTTTGGGAAAATGAAGATAAATCCACCACACTTTCTGCAATTAATGCCAAAGAAATGTTGTCAGTAACAGCTCGAGATGATCTAGATGAGTTGGCAAACCAAGTGAATGACTGGTTACAAAAAGCCATTGATGCCGTATGAACGATTATTTATTAACAATTATAATTATTGCAGTTTGGTTTTTGGTGAACCGAGTTATACTTCCGAAAATGGGTATTCCTACATGACAAGTCCCTTACCCTCAGGTTGAGGAAACAAATCGAGATATAGTGGAAACTGTCCAAATAAAAGAAGAAGAGTAAACTTTATGCCAATGTATGATTATCATTGCCAAGTGTGTAGTGAAAAATTTGAAGAGTTGGTATCCTCACACCGGGTTCTGGATGCTGAAATAAAGTGTCCCAAATGTAAAAAGAAAAAATCAAAACGAATGTTGTGTGCACCCGCATTATCAACAAATGGAAAAGACAAACCAAGTCTGTCTAATTGTGGAGCACCTTCAGGGTTTTCATGAGCTAATTAACGCTGCAGTTGTAGCATTAATTTTATTAAATAAAATTTATTTGAATTTTGGCGAATACAATGATAACAAAGACTATTATAAATGGATACTATTAATTTAGATAACAGTTTAACCATTCTTCATTCAAATAAAGATCACTGGGCTTTATTATCTATATCAAAAAAAATTGACTTATTAGATCAAACAATCAAACGATCAGTTGAATTTGCAGAAGATTGGGCAGCGGCGGGGTGCAAAGCCAAAGGCTTAGACCCTAATTCACCCTTATCCGGGGAAGAATGGATTGGGGGACCTTATGCATTCCTAAACTGGATGCAGTATATGAAAAAAACGCTTCAAAAATTGAATAGTGGAAAAAGCGCAATTGATAAATTAAAAATAACCGAAAGGCCAAACGGACAAACTGTGGCGAGAGTCTATCCCAACAATTTTCTTGAAAAGCTTATTTTGAGTAATTATTATATTGATGTCTGGATGAAAGATAGTGTCACGCCAAAAAATTTAGAAGATTCAGTGGCTTTATTTTATAAGCAGCACAATCCAAATGGTAGAGTTTCACTAGTGTTGGGCGCCGGAAATGTATCATCCATCGTTCCTCTGGATATATTCTATAAACTGTATGCCGAAGGTGAAGTTGTTATGATAAAAATGAATCCAATTAATGATTACTTGGGTCCCATCTTTGAAAAAATATTTGCACCTTTCATCGAAAATGGTTTTATCAAATTTGCCTATGGCGGGGGAGACGTAGGTGCCTATCTAACTCACCATGATGATGTGGAGACTATTCATATCACCGGTAGCGGCCGAACCCATGATGTGATTGTATTCGGGGACGGAGAAGAAGGCCAAAGGCGAAAAAGTGAAAATAGACCTATTTTGACTAAATCCATTTCATCAGAGCTAGGCGGTATTTCACCGACAATTGTGGTTCCGGGACCCTGGTCAAAAGCAGATTTTAAATTCCAGGCAGAAAATATTGCAACTCAAAAACTTCAAAATGCCGGTCATAACTGCATTGCCACACAGGTACTTATCATGGCAAAAGAATGGATTGGCACAGAAAAATTACTCCATGAAGTGGAAAAAACAATTACCAATGCTGAAAGTCGTCCTGCTTACTACCCTGGAGCAGAAGATCGTCAAAATGCCGCAAGACAGCATCCAAAAGCAAAAGTTCTTGATAGTGGCGTGGGTCGTACCATCATTTATGATGTGGACACCCATTTAGATGAACCTTGTTTTACGGATGAATATTTTAGTCCAGTACTTACAACTGTATCTATTCCGGGAAAGGATCCGGCAGCATTTCTATTAGAAGCAGTCAAGTTTGCCAATGAGAAATTGGATGGTACATTAGGTGCTAATATTATTATCCATCCAAAAACCATCAAGACTCATAAAGCTACTTTGGATTCGGCAATTGCTGATCTGAGATACGGAGGTATTGGCGTAAATACTTGGTGCGCTCTTGCATTTTTAGGTGCCGGCGCTGCTTGGGGTGCTTATCCGGGACATACATTGGATAACATTCAATCTGGAAATGGTGTGGTTCACAATGCATTCCTTTTTGATAAACCTCAGAAGACAGTTGCCACAGGGCCATTCAGGAATTTTCCGCGATCCATCTTATCCGGTGATCTGCATATGGCACCCAGACCACCCTGGTTTGTGACTAATAAAACTGCTCATAAAACAGCGGAACGATTAACATATCTTATTGGGACAGGGAATCTATTAAGTCTTCCGGGTATTTTTACTTCAGCACTTAGAGGGTAAAATGAGATGTTCTACATGGGTTATTTTCAATTAATATATTTCATAATCTTGAAGAAGAATTAGACTTGGGAAAAGATGAGATTTTGATCTAATTGATGGCACGTCTAAGGCGTAAACTAAATTCAAAGACTACGATTAATTATTCTTTTATTAGAGATTTCAGTTTCATATAAAAATATAACTCTTCGTTCTTAGACCAGCAGGTTTATCCCTGTAAATTCAAGGCTTGTGGAAATAAATTCTAATTCTAAATCCCGTCTCGATTCCTTTTTAGATAACCCTTCAAAAGCACTTTGGACCTTGGCAATTCCAATCATGTTTGGCATGGGGATTCATACACTCTATAACATTGTAGATATGATGTTCATCGGACGTTTGGGTGGTAATGCTATTGCAGGCGTTGCCTTCAATATGCCGATCTTTTTTCTAATGCTAGGGCTTACCATGGGATTGGGATCAGGTGTGACAGCTTCGATTGCCAGATACATAGGCGAAAACAATAAAAAAAATGCAGATAACAGTGCTGAACATGCTTTGGCACTAGCAGCAGTTATTGCACTTATTTTTACTTCTGCAGGTTTATTTTTTGGGGATAAAATACTGGTTACCCTCGGTGCAGAAGGAGAAATCCTGGCTCTAGGATGGGATTACCTTTATATCATTATAATTGGATTACCTTTTATGATTTTTTCAGGCTTCTTTCGTTCAATTCTGGCAGGGGAAGGCGATATGAAATTTCCCATGATGGTAGCAGGCTTTGGAACTATTCTTAATATTATTCTGGATCCAATTTTTATTTTTAAATTAGAGGAGTATGGTGGCATTGGTTTTGGCATGGGTGTGAAAGGTGCAGCAATGGCTACCGTGATCTGCCAACTCATTGTATTTATAATTTTTATTTATATGCTTTTTGTGAAAAAACATGCATATATCACATTTAGGTTAAAATATTTTACTCCTTCAAAAGAAATATTATGGGATATAGTAAAAGTAGGGCTGCCTGCGTCAATGTCCATGATCATTATGGCTGTAGGGCAGGGTGTTTTTAATAAGATCCTAATCCATTATTCATCTCAGACAGTGGCAGCGTACCAAGTTGCAGGACGATTGGATATGCTCATTTTTCTTCCTATTTTTGCCATCGCCGGTGGGATGACCACACTAGTAGGCATGTTTTATGGTGCAAAGAAAATAGATGCCTTGAATCAAATTGTGAAATATGGAATATCCCGTGCTTTTATGATAACACTGGTGTCATCTACCTTTGTTTATATATTTGCAGAAACTTTTTCAGGGTGGTTCACACGAGACCAGGAAATTATTGACGTGTCCGTTGGGTTTTTAAGGCTTCTATGTCTCATGTATCCCTTAGTTGCAATTGCCATTACCTCGGGCCGAGTTATGCAAGGATTAGGAAAAGGAATTCCTGTTTTGGTTATTACAACCGTTAGAGTGCTAGGTGTGAGTGCACCTCTGGCACTTTATTTTAGTTTCGTTTTGGATAAGCCAGTGGAATGGAATTGGTATGCCATGATGATATCAACTGGTATTGCATTCATTATTGCTGTGAGTTGGGTTAAAATAGAATTGAAAAAATTAAATCAAAACTTTGATGTATCAGTATGAGTTGTTTATCTATCTCAGACATTCAATATGCAATTTCGGATTTAAATGGCTGGGAATTCAAAAATAATGCCATCCATAAAATATTCACTTTTGAATCATACTTAAATAGCATCGCTTTCATTAATCGATTAGCTGAAATATCAGAAGAAAACAACCATCATCCAGATATGGTAGTGGGTTGGTGTAAGATAGATGTTGCATTTACATCACATGATCAAGGTGGTGTTACAACTGGATGTATAGACATGGCAAAAAAGGCAGAATCAGTTTTATAACTCTTCTTTAATATCTTCTTTATTACACGAGAGATGATTAATCAATACAAATAATGTTGATCTTATGAGTGGGACTTACAAGGGGTCATAAAATTAGATTAAGAAATCTTTCGAATTCCTGTAAACAACCCTGCACAAATAGCAGATTTAACCACATCTCCAACTAAAAATGGGTAGAATCCCATGATTAGTGCTTCATTGAATCCTACACTAAATGCAGCCAAATAAAGAGTTCCCAACACTAAAATCAATGTTGTAGCTGCAAAACAGGAAAAGAAACTCGAGGTTGGTTTCACCGTCCATCCTTTTTCAGCAAGATAGCCAATCAAGAAAGCGGCAAAAACAAATCCCCAAAGATAGCCTGCCGTTGGTCCAACCAATACGTGGGCGCCTGCTTTCATTTGGGCGAAAACGGGGAGCCCGATAGCACCTTCCATAAGATAAGTCAACACAGCCATTGCTCCACGGCGAGCGCCTAGTAATCCTCCCACAAGAATAACACCAATGGTTTGGCCAGTAATGGGGATAGGAGTAAATGGAAGAGGAATCGAAATCTGTGCTAAAACTGCGATGAGAAATGATCCTAAAATTATCGTAAAGATGTTTGCGGTATTATCATCAATAGAGAGGATACCAGTTTGATCGAATATAATTGTTTTTGTTTTCATAGGTGTAATTTATTGAATTTTTAGGTGATTGGCTTCCCAAACATTTTTTTGATTAGCCAATTATAAAATCTTTCCGGTGTGAGTTGAACGATCAAAACTAATATACGGTAAGGCCAGGGATAAATGTAGGTGGAGTATCCAAAATCGATTACCTTTAAAAATTGTTCTGCAGCATCTTCAGCAGATTTCATAGGAAAGCGCCGGGCTGAACCTTTTACGATAGGTGTATCCACAAATCCCGGGCAAATGGATACGGTTTTAATCATGTATTTCTGGAGTGTGGGTCGCCAGGAATCAAAGATCATTCGAATGGCAATTTTGGAAGAAGAATAGCCACCGTGAAAGGGTAAAGGCATAAAACTGGCCACAGAACTAATACAAACTAATGCGCCGCTGTTTTGGGCTTTCATGGCTGGGATAAAGGGAATAAGGGTATTGGTTACTCCCAAGATATTTGTACTTAATATGGTATTGATCTGGTTACTGTCACCGGAGAAAAGTCCGTCATCCCCACCAATACCTGCGTTTGCAATGGCAATATCGATCCTCCCTGCATCTGCCATGAATTGGTCCGCAACAGACTTACATTTTTCTGCATCCTGTACATCTAATCGATAGACAAAGGAGGTTCCACCTAGTTTTTCACATATCTGGGCAACATCTTGGAGAATTTCTTCTCGACGAGCGGTAAGTCCAACAGAATAGCCGCGTTTTGCATAGGCCAGGGCCAATGCTTTACCGATCCCGGAGGATGCGCCTGTGATGAATACTTTTTTCATTTATTTTTAAAATTTTCCTACAATGGGAAAATCATTCCTTCTCTTGCCACATTAAAACGATTTGAACGAATCAAATTGGAAGCAGTGCCGATCTTTATAGCTGGATTGGAATGATTAAAATGGATGAAGTGAACTTTATTCCGATTGGTAGTATTCAGGGGATAAAGTGTCTCCATGGATTCCACGATGAAAGGATGGGGAATTTCACTCATATCCCGATTGGGTAGTTCACCTTGTGAGTAAAACGTACCATCCAAAAGTGCAATATCTATGTGTTGGATTACTTGAAAAATATCCTGATCCCATTTTTTCCATTTATCAATATCCGGAATAAATAAAACTGATTTATTTACGCCTATGATTTTATAGCCCACGGTTTCTGAATATTCATCCCGGTGGGGAACCAAAAATGGTTCAATGAATAACCTATCTGCCAATTTGATCTCTTTATCATTTTTCATAAGTTGAATCTTGATATTGTTTAGGGAAACCAATTGATCCCAAGGGCTATTTGACTCCAAGAATTTTTTCATTTTCGGCATGGCAAAAACAGGAATATCTTTTGCGCCCATCACTTCCCGTCCCAAATTTAGCAATCCTGTATAATGTCCCATATGGGCATGAGTTAGAAAAATCCCTGCCAATTCGGTATGATTTTCTTTGGTGATAATTCGATATTGTTCCGAGAAATCTGGTGTGGCATCAATCATCCAGCTTTTTCCGGATTTTGGGTCTACAATACCGATGCAGGAAACTTTTTCTTTTTCATTACTATTCCAAAAATCTTTGCAGCAAGGTTTTTCACATCCACTTTGGGGCGAACCACCATCCTGAGCGATACCTAGAACAACAATGTATGGGGAATCAATGGAAAAGGTAAAACCGGTAAATAATATGAAAAGTAAAAAAAATATCATTCTACAATTTGATTTGAATCTTTTTACGATACATCCAATAGAGCACAAGCCAAAAGCCCAAAACGTGGCTGAGGGCAAAAAGGAGAGATCCATTCAAGTCTCCGGCGAAAGGAACAAAAATTGTTTTGTATAAATAATTATAAGCACTGACCATTTCTCCATTAAGGTCTCTTTTAATATAAAGAATTGTTTTTGCCCACAAGCCAGATGCCACAAATAGAAAAATAGAATTAGTGCCAAACACTTCAAAAATCCAAAATGGTTTTTTCCACAATTTGATATCAATGAGCCAGGTAAGTCCAGCTAACACCAAGGCAGCAATACCACCTGTAAATAAAACATAAGAACTGGTCCATATTGCTTTATTGATGGGAAATATAAGACCCCAAACCCATCCGACAACAATGAGCCCAAAACCGAAGATGGCCATGCGTTTTGCACAATCATTATAATTTTTTGTAGTGTGTAGCATCCCACCCATTAAGTAGCCAATCAGGACTGTCCCTACCGATGGTATTGCGCTTAATAATCCTTCCGGGTCAAAAGGTATTCCAAATCCGCCGTAAAGATGTTTTTCACCAAAAAGAAATATATCCACTTTCCGAACCAAATTTTCTTCAAGCCCGTAGGGGTTGCCAGTTCCGCCCAGCCAGAGCAATGCCCAATAAAAAACAAGAATGCCTGAAATGATGGGTAAAAGTTGTTTGAAGTCATAGCGAATGATTAACAGAGCACTGATGCCATAGGCGATGGCGATCCGTTGTAGAACACCAAAGTAACGAAAAGATGACCAGTCCCAATCCTGTTTAATGAAAGGGTAGGCATGAATGAGCCAACCAGCCATAAAGATAGAAACTGTTCGCCAGAAAATGTGTTTATAAAATTTAGGTGATGGATAATAATGCCATTTCACAAATGCAAATCGCATGGATGCACCCACAAGAAAAAGAAAAAATGGGAATACCAGATCTGTCAACGTACAACCATGCCATTTGGCATGAAGCAGTGGAGCATATACGTGTCCCCAATTTCCAGGATTATTTACGAGAATCATAAGAGCGATGGTCATGCCCCGAAAAATATCGATGGAATATATTCGTCTTGGTTCTGACATTTTTATACTAACACAATATTATTTAATCACAAAGTTCACTAACAATTTCACGTTTAACAACTGTGATTTGTGTGTTTAGCTTAGTTTTGATAAACTTCTGTTCCATACTAGGTAAGATCCAATCCCTGCACAGCCAAATAAAATTACAGATAGACTATAATTTTGGAAAATTAAATTCCCGATCCCAAATGTGAAGCCATAAATCATAAAGATTCCGGCGATCCATTGCATAAAAAACCCATCACTCACAGGCTGAAGTGTATGGGTGTAACCAGTAGTGATTGGCTCCCACCATCCGCCGGGTTGAACACGATTATAAAATTCTTTTAGCTTATCAACAGGTTCAGGGTCTGTTAAAAATGTAGCAGTTAACCAAGCAATAATTGCCAATGGTACAATAATCATTAGTTTATGATGAACCTGTAATGAAATGCCAAAAAGGATGGGCGATGCAGCAAATAATTCATACGTATCTCCTGCTGAAATTGTTTGATTCCAGGCTAAAACTTCTAAAGAAATGGTGACCAAGATTGACGTAGCAAGTGCCGTTATCTCACTCCAGGCGTTTATACGCCACCAAAACCAGCGGAGTATGAGCACCAGCCCAATCCCTGCGCCCATTGAAAAAATGAATTCCCATGCCTTGGAAATACTTTGCATTTTCAATGCGGTGAATGCAGCAAGTACCATCAGAATAATGGTAAATATTTTTCCCACAAATACATAATGTACTTCTGTTTCATTCGGTTTAAAAAACCGTTTATAAATATCATTAATCATGTAGGAAGAGCCCCAATTGAGATGGGTATCAATGGTGGACATGAATGCGGCTAGGAAGGAAACAATAAGTATACCCTTCATCCCCGGTCCAAGGAGTGTATTCATGACCAATGGATAGCCCGCCTTCACACCCAATTCAGAATAGGATTCCGGGATCATGGGAAACATTACAATAGATACAACGGCCACGATGATCCAAGGCCAAACACGGAGTGCATAATGAGCTAAATTAAACCATAATGTTGCCAGGAGTGCGTGCCGTTCATTTTTCGCTGATGACATGCGTTGGATGATGTATCCACCGCCGTCCGTTCCATGATGGCTCCACCACATAACACTAATAAAGATCATAAATTTTGAAAATGGCGATTCCCAAAATGCGGATGTTGTTATGTTGGCATCCGGCACGGGCGGTATAAATTTTAATGTATTTTCATGAATCGCATCAGACCCAAGAAGTCCGGACAATTTCTCAAGGAGCGTTTCCATCCCACCCACATGATTCACCGCAATGATTGCCAAAGCGATAGAACCGAACATGGCAATACAGAATTGAACCAGATCTGTAACAACCACACCCCAGAACCCTGATAGAATTGCATAAATAAGGGCAATAATTACACAAACCCAAACAGCAGTCCATTTATCCATATTCAGCATGACAGCCATCACCGAAGCCATGGCATTGATAACCCAACCCATAACAATAAAATTATAAAGTATGGCAAAATATCCTGCTTTGAAGGCTCTCAAAAAAGCTGCGGGCTTTCCACTATATCTAATTTCTAATAATTCATTATCTGTTAAAACCTCGGCTCGGCGCCATAACCGTGAAAATAGAAAAACGCCTAAAAGGGACCCCATAAGCAAGTTCCACCAGAACCAATTTTGCCAGATTCCCGGCCCGCGGACAAATTCTGTAATAGCTAAGGGTGTATCTGCAGCAAAAGTTGTAGCAACCATTGATGTGCCAACAATCCACCATGGGAGGGTCCGCCCTGATAGAAAATATTCTTCTGTGCTAGATTTTGCTCGTTTCGAAAAATAGATTCCTACGCCCAATGAAAAAGCGATATAAGCCAGAATTATTGTCCAATCGAGCCAATGAAGAGAAAGTGTTTCAGTCATAGATTATTTTTAATTCAGTTGATTGAAAATAATGAGAAAGTATGTTTTCAAAAGAAAAGCCATTTAATGCCATTCCTAATGCACCAATTTGACATAGGCCTACGCCATGTCCCCAACCAGCTCCTCTTAATTTAATCTGAGATGGTTGAGAATTGAGGTCGGAATTTGTTTCAATAATAAAGGCGGAACTATATAAAAAATCAGGATGCAGAACGCGACGAATCTCATATTCGCTTTTCAGGATAATATTTGCAGACTCACCTTTGGAAATGCCATCAATTCGGAGTTGGGTTATTCGTCCCGATATACCACGATTTAGGGGTTGAAGTAATATAATTGAATCAAACGTCTGTTTAGTTTTTTCAGAAATTAGTTGGGTTAACTCTTCTTGTGAAAATGAAACATCCCATCGAAAATAGCTTCCGGATTTATCCACGTGTCCCAAATATTTTTTAAGATCATTTTCTGGTACGTATTCCGGCCCACAATAAGAATTTTGTAGTTCAGTTAACCACACTTTTAAATCTGATTCAGACTTGATATTTGGGAGGGCTGAATTATTCCCATCATGAATTGCGCGTAGATAGGGCTTTGACTCACCATCCCAAACATTTTCATTATTTTCTGAAATTCCGCCACAAGATTTGGCATATCGTGTATCACAAATTTTTTCATCGTGAATCAACACCATGCCCCACGTTTTTTCTGCAGCGGAAATCGCTGCATCTGTCAAATTTTCAATTCCCTGGTATCTCTGACAACAATCATCGTTACAGGAATCTATTCCCAAGTCGGCATGTTTTTGCTCTATAGCTGCCAAAAGCCAAGAACGAGCAGCGACAGTTTGAGATTCTAAAAGGGCCTGTGGACATTCACCACTCATTTCTGATGTGGCTACACAAATTATGTATTTTTCCAGTGGAATGTGATTGATGACAAAAAGGCATTCATCCACAATTTTAATTTCCAACTCACCTTCAACAGTAATGGAAATGTTTTTTTCCCAGTGGAATCCACGGCCAGCTCTTATAGATGAAAGTTTATAGGTTGAAGTTGGGAAATAATTGGGTTCTTCCGATAGGTTAATATTAAAAGATCGATTGTTCTCAACATCCATAATTACCAATTTTTGAACACGATCTTCTGGCAAAACGAGTCCAATAGAAACAACAGGCTCATGGGATGGAATTTGTCCTTTTACGAGCATATTCTTTTCCAGGCGGCGCCCAAAGCAGCTGTCCGGCGATCAGTAGAATAGTCAAAGGAAATATCCGTATTAGATTCAAGCAACGATATCAATTTAGAATTAGCCATAAATATTCCTAATCGTTGACCGATGACAATTTTTTCAATTTTAGCATGATTAGCTTTAAAAAACTGGGTTCGATTTTGAATTAAAAATGAAAATGCTTCCGTAGCTTTTTTAAAAATAGTGTTAGCAATTTGGTTTTGAGAAAGTTGATCTAAAGTTTCAACTTTTTCTCTTTGAGATATATTCCATTGGTGGATCATCCATTTTGGAGAAAGACAGGATTCAATAGTCTCGCCCGATGGTATTTTTAATTCCCAAGATCGTTTAACATCATCTCTTGCATTGAAATCAATCATTTTACCCATCAAGATAATCCCGTCAGCAATACCCGTTCCACCGCCAATATATACTGCATTATCACAGTTTTGCAATTTACCAATGGTGGACTTCCATTCTCCCAAAACACAGCAATCTGAGTCATGTGGCATTGAATCAATTCCTTGGATTCTCTCTAGAAAATCAGGAATTCTAGGTCCATTTGCCATGATCACTACACCGCGCTCATTTTTGATTCCTGGAAAACAGAGTCCAATAGAATCTGACTCACATTTAGAAATAATATTTTGGATTGTTTCTACAATAACATTGCCTTGATCTATCTCTGGTTGTGTCAGGTAAATATTCCCTTCTGAAAATTCCTGCCGCTGAAGATCTAAATGTACTGGAATAAATTTAGAATTCCACTTGGGTGAATCTGAATAATTTACTTCAAGTTGAAATTCACCTGGGGAAACCAAGCCCGTTATAGAATTATATGTAACAGATTGGGCCATGACCTTTGTTCCACCACAATCAATTCCAAGGATATAGGAATCAGCCATGAATATTATATTTCTTTTTTAAAGACTCGATTCGATCAATGGATTGTCGAATTCTATCTTCTGTAATTTTCCCAGATTTCACTAACTGACACATGGATGAAACGGATTTTGGGATAAAGTCCGGGTCGTAATTCAAATTATTTCCAAGGCAAAAAAGATCAATACCAGCATTAAGCATCAATTCAAAAGATTCAGTTAAATCATAATGATCTGAAATGGCATTCATACTTGGGTCATCACATATTACCACTCCGTTAAATCCTAGATCATTACGAAGCATATCTGTAATAATTATATGTGATAAGGATGCTGGATATTTAGGGTCCATTTTTCTGTCAAATGTGTGAGAAACCATAACCATATCCAAGTCACCATATTTAATTAACTCGTCGAAAGGAAGAAGATCTTTCACCGTCCAGGTATCAGAAATATCAGTGGAACCCTTGTGCGTATCACCAAAGGCCGATCCTTGCCCGGGAAAATGTTTACCGCAAGAAATAACATTATTCTCTTTCAAAGACTGAATAAAAATTCTGCTATGGTGGATCACAGCATTTGGAAGATGAGAATTGGCTCTTTCCGCTTTCCCAATAACTGTTTCTGCACCATAGTGTAAGTCGAGTACAGGCGCAAAATTGACATTGATCCCGCAGTCATTTAGTGTGGATGCGATTGTTTGTGAGAATTGTAGGGTCATAAGATCATTATCGAGTAATCCCATATGATTCCATGATGGTGTTTCTGGAAATCCGTAATTGGATTTTAATCTGTTAGTTCCGCCACCTTCCTGGTCGATAGAAATCAATAGGCCATCTTTGGAAAAAGACTGGAGTTGATCCGAAAGGTCTTTTAATTGATCGGGGGATTGAATATTACGTGAGCCAAGACCACCGATTTTAACATCTTCATCATATAGGATTACGCCTGCAAGATTATAATCTTTTATAAAATTGGCAATAGGAGAATCAGGAGGTGCATTTGATCCGCGGAATCCTGCAATAATTAGTTGTCCAATGAGTCGTTCAAGAGTATGATTCATCTCATAAAAATAAAATAAATAATTTGATTCATGAATAACTAAATCAAGTTATCCTGAAAAAATAAAAGAACTATGGGATAGAAAGAAATCTAATTTGTAAAATTAGGGTCTCTATGCAAAACCTTTTTATGATGATCATTCTGGTATTTTGCCAGTTGTGGGCTGGTAAGG
The DNA here is from genome assembly GCA_963980675.1 of uncultured bacterium. GTDB lineage: Bacteria > Fidelibacterota > Marinisomatia > Marinisomatales > UBA1611. The sequence goes on from CAXCBH010000001.1 coordinate 19,403, forward strand.
CAGAAACAGTTGAAATATTTAGCGATATAATGAATAAGAATATTCCAGCGTTCATCGTTATCCCAGATTCGTATAGTGGTGGAAATGATAGCCTTCCTGTTATTCTATTATTGCATGGATATGGTGGGGATTACAAAAACTGGTCATCAAAGACAAATTTACTTCGACAAGCCGATGAGTTTAATTTTATAATTGTTTGCCCAGATGGAAATCGAAACAGTTGGTATTTGGATAGTCCAATGAAACCAGAGAGCCAATATAAAACATTTTTTATCAATGAATTAGTTCCTTGGATTAAAATGAATTTTCGTACTAACCAAATGGGCATTACAGGATTAAGTATGGGTGGCCATGGTGCATTTTATTTAGCCATTAGGCATCCAGAATTATTTGATGCTGTATCTGGAATGAGTTCCGGAGTGGATTTAACCTTCTCAACCGTTAAATGGGAACTTGCTAAAATATTGGGTCCATTTGAATTATACCCTAATCGTTGGTATGATCATTCTGTTGTGAATATGGTAGATTTAATTCAGGAAGGGTTTATGCCTATTTTAATTGATTGTGGATATGATGATTTCTTTATTGGTATAAATAGATCATTCCATCATCGCTTGATCGATAAAAATATATCGCATATTTACGTGGAAAAACCCGGTGGGCATAATTGGGATTATTGGACCAATACGTTGGATGAACATTTACAATTTTTTGAAAATGCATTTAATGGATCCAATATTAATTAATCGTATTTCATCTTCATTAAAAATATATATATGTTAAATAAATATCTGTTACCCACATCTCTTTTTATCCTTTTAACAGTGACGAGTTGTTCAACATTTCCTAGAACTCAAGATTCTACAAATTGGGCAGAAAAAACTTTGAGTCAATTATCTCTCCGGGAAAAAATAGGGCAAATGATGGTCTACCGGATGAACATGCGGTTAAAGGATGTATCTTTAGAAAAGTGGAAAGAAATAAATTCTCTTATAGCATCAGATGGTATTGGGACGATACATCTATGGTATGGTGACGCTAGCAGTTCCATAGCATTGATGAATAAAATGCAAACACTTTCAAAAGTGCCTATTTTATTTGATGCAGACATTGAGTATGGTCTTAATCAAAGATTCCCTTCTGGGACAGACTTACCACCACTTATGGCCATTGCAGCTACTTCGAATACTAACAATTCTTATCAGGTTGGAAAAATAATTGCTAAAGAGGCGCGGGCAGTGGGCGTTCATTGGAATCTCTCTCCTGTAGTTGATGTGAATAATAATCCCTTAAATCCTATTATTAATACGAGATCCTTTGGAGAAAATCCAAACGGCGTTAGCGAATTTGGTTTTTCTCTCATGAAAGGACTCCAAGATCACGGAATGTTGGCGACGGCAAAACATTTTCCCGGCCATGGGGATACAGAAACCGATTCTCATTCTTCTTTGGCCACGATTCCCAGTGATTCAAGCCGCCTATGGTCTGTTGAAATTTTACCCTTTCAAGTCATGTCAGATGCAGGCGTAGATGCTATAATGGTGGCCCATGTTCATGCACCGGATTATCAACCTGAAGCAGATAAACCATCATCAATGTCACCATTTTGGATACAATCTATTCTACGAGAAAAAATTGGTTTCAAAGGTGTTGTAATTACTGATGCAATGAGTATGGGGGGTATATCAAAAAATTATTCTGATGCATTTGCTTTGATAGAAACGATTAAAGCGGGAAGTGACGTCATTATTCAAAACTATAATTTAAAAGGCTCTATAGATACCATTGAAAAAGCTATTAATGATGGAGAAATTTCAATTCATCGAATCAATGGATCGGTATTAAAAATACTAAAAATGAAAGAAAAGGTTGGTCTTCAAAAATCTACTAAAATATCATTAGATAGTTTTCATAATAGTTATAATAAAAATGAGCATAAACAAATTGCCAAACAAATTGCCCAAGAAGCAATAACATGTGTGAAATACGATTCGAATATATTTCCATTTAATACAAATAATCCGGAGACACTTTATGTAATTGATATCTATGATTCCAGAAATAATCATGAAATGTCTAGTGTAACAAAAGGGCTTAAAAAATCAAGGCTCAAAATAAAAACCCTTCAAATTGACGAATCTGATTCAAAAGTTGTTTTAGATGCCATGCTAAATGAAATCCCAGAAAATGCCTTGGTACTGGTAAATGCTTTTGCCAATCCAAAAGCGAGTAAAGATCGGATATTTCTTCCAGAGAATGAGTCAGAATTCCTTCGCACTTTAATGAATAAAACAGATCGTATTGTCCTTGCGAGTCTCGGGACACCTTATTTGATTCAAGAATTCCCAGGCATCCCGGTTTATCTTTGTGCCTATAAGAATAATTCTGTCATGCAGTCTGCGCTAGTGAATGCATTGCTGGGGAAGAATAAAATATCCGGAAAACTTCCTGTTTCAATTCCAGGGGTAGCAAAGTTTGGAGATGGTTTAGTGGTAGAAAAACAAGAAATTCAAATACAAAAGAATGGAAACTTGCCAGGGCCCAAAATAATTCAGGTGATGCCGGGTGAAATTGGTATAAGTAACAAGAAATTAAATCAATTATTAGAAGAATCAGTTAAGAACGAGGCTTGGCCCGGTGGTGTTTTACTTGCCGCAAAGGATGGAAAAATATTTGCAAAAGAAGCGTTTGGATTTCACACCTATGATAAAAAAAGGGAAACAAGAACAAGTGACATTTTCGATCTAGCATCAATTACAAAAGTGATTTCAACAACTTCTGCTATCATGAAATTAGTCGAAAATGAAAAATTAAATCTCGATGATCCAGTTGTGAAATATTTGCCGGATTTCAAGGGGAAGCAGATTAAGTATTTTGATCAAAAGTCAAAAATCACTATCCGTTACTTAATGACACATACTGCTGGGTTGGCCCCGTTTAAGCAATTTTATTTAATGGAAACAAGTAAAGAAGGGCGATTAGATAGTTTATATAATAGTGAGCCGGAAACAAAGATTGGTGAGAAAGTAGTTTATTCTGATATCGGTCTTATTATGCTAGGGAAATTAGTAGAGAATGTAAGTGGTGTTTCTTTAGATAAATACGTCGACTCACTTATTTTTCAACCTATGGGTATGATATCTACATTTTATAATCCACCAAAAGAAAAATTTCACCGAATTGTTCCAACAGAAATTTCTGACCAATATAGAATAGGGTTAATACATGGAGAAGTCCACGATGAAAATGCCCATAGCATTGGTGGTGTGGCAGGGCATGCTGGCCTTTTCTCTACAGCCCGAGATTTAGCACGATTTTCTCAAATGATGCTGAATAAGGGTATTTATGGTTGGACCAGAATTTTCAAAACAGAAACGGTAAACCTATTTACACAAAGAGCCAATATTGTGGAAGGAAGTTCCCGTTGTTTGGGTTGGGATAGTCCAGATGGTGAAGCATCTGGTGGAGTATATTTAAGCGATAAAAGTTTTGGACACACTGGATATACAGGAACATCCTTATGGATTGATCCGGAGAACCAGATTACAGTTATTTTGCTAACAAATGCGGTTCATCCTAATCGTTCTTGGAAAAAACCAAAATATTTTGACTGGCGACAGCGTATTCATTCTGCGGTTTATGAGACACTAGGATTTAAAGAACAGAATCAAAATTTTCAGTGGCGAAAAAATTGGTAACCTTATTCCCACCATTTCTCAAATAATTTTTATTGCAACCATAATTTTTATACCACTATTTTCTAGAGATGAAATTTATTAGAATCTTAACTTTATTTATCGTTCTTCAATCTTCCCTATTCCCAAGTGTTACAGGCAAAATATCTGGTATAATTACAGATGCTTCGTCCGGTAACCCTCTTATTGGTGCCAATGTAATGCTTGATGGGACATCTCTTGGGGCTGCAACAGACATCGATGGGCACTATAACATTTTAAATATCTCTCCTGGGTTTTATTCGTTGCGTGTTGAGATGATAGGCTATGGTCAAAAAACGGTTACTGATATTCGTGTTGAAATTGATTTAACTGCATTAATCGATGTCGAACTTTCTGTTGAGGCTATTTCGGGCGAAATGGTTGTTGTAAAGGCAAATCAAAAGCTAGTTAAAATTGACGTGGCATCGAGTCAAAAATCAATATCAGCATCACAAATTGCTGAAATGCCTGTCAGTAGTGTTGCTGATGTTGTTGGGCTGTCTGCAGGGGTCTCTGGTTTGTCAGTGAGAGGTGGTAGTTACAATGAAACTCAATTTATGGTTGATGGTCTTGTGATGAATGATGAACGAACGAGTGAACCTACAACGGGAATTCCTTTAAGTGCCATCCAAGATATTTCCTTGCAAACTGGCGGATTTGGTGCAGAATATCGGAATGCTCGATCAGGTGTCATTAATGTTGTAACAAAAGAAGGGTCAAAAGATTCTTATTCTGGCTCGTTAAGTATTCGACAATCACCGGCAACACAAAAACATTTTGGGACATCTCCTTACGATGCTGAATCTTTCTGGTTTAAACCATACTTGGATTCAACTGTTTGTTGGACAGGAACGAACAATGGTTCTTGGGATGAGTATACTCAAAGACAGTATCCATCTTTTGATGGGTGGAACAGTGTTTCTGAACAAACCTTAGCTGATGGTGATTCCAAAAATGATTTATCACCATCAGGCGTTAAAAAATTATTTTCTTGGGAGCATCGAAAAAATGGAGCAATCAAAAATCCTGATGTGAATATTGATGCGGGGTTTGGAGGTCCGGTTCCCTTTGTTTCAACAAAACTAGGTGATCTTCGTTTTTATTTTTCTACTCGGCAAGAAAAAGATATGTACCTTTATGAAGTCAGCAGAAAGGGACTTGAGAAGGAATCGTATTTATTAAAATTAACATCTGACTTAAGTGTTAATTCAAAACTTGTATATACTTTATTTAATGGTCGAGTTGAGGGAACATCCTTATCTCGAGGTGGCGGTACAGCGATTATGAATGATGTTTGGGACCTTGCAAATCAAGTTAATAGGTCAGGATTTACAATGCCGTGGAGGTTATTTACAAATGAATACTGGTCTCCCACTGAAGTGAAAAATTCAATACATGGATTAAAGTTTACAAAGCAAATCGATGGTGATACTTTTTATGATTTATTGGTAAAGTATGATACCAAGGATTATAACACAAACCATGGTGCACGTCGAGATACTATCTCGACTTTTCCTATTTTTGGTGATGGAGAAGATACTTGGTATGCAGATGAAGCTCCCAATGGTTTTTTTGGAGGGCCTCTTTTCAGTGTAGAGGGAAGGCTTGCATTTGGTGGAGCAGTTAGTACTGCTAGGGACTTTAGCCATGTGAAAACGATTACGCTAAAAGGTAACTACACAACTCAGTTAAATAATGTAAATCAATTAAAATTTGGTGGAGAATTAATCTACTCTGGGCTCGAATTAAAATATGGGTCACAAAATGAATTTTTACCTAGCGGTAATTATTGGTCAACGATGGATGTGGCCCCGTATCGTTTATCATTTTACGGCCAAGATAAATTGGAATTTAAAGGACTTATTGCCATCCTTGGATTAAACCTAGACGTAATTAATCCAAATCATGCCTGGTATGACATTGACGTCTATAATGATGATTTTTATTCATCTAATTACACTAGTGATTCAGAAGCTGATTTTGAGCAAACAAACGTTGACCCGCAAATTGAGTTAAGTCCGCGATTAGCATTGTCTCATCCTATAACTGAAACATCTAAATTATATTTTAATTATGGACACTACCAACAAATGCCTATTGCTGAATCATTATATCGTGTTAGACGAGGATTTAGTGAAGAAGTGCTTACCATAGGTGACCCAAACCTTCCTATGGCTAAAACGATCGCTTATGAAATTGGATTCGACCAATCTTTTAATGAAAGTTATTTAATTAGATTATCTGCTTACTATAAAGACATCGCTGACCAACAAAATTATACACGATTTATCAGTGCAAATAGTAAAGTAAACTATTCAAGGTTAACATCAAATAGCTACGAGGACATTCGTGGATTTGAATTGGAGTTATCACGAATCCGTGGTCGTTGGGTTACTGGATTTGTGAATTATGAATATCGAGTAAATACATCTGGTTACTTTGGTTTAGGATATTATTATGAGAATCCAGCAGATCAGCGGAATTATGAGCTGAATAATCCTAAACAATATAAACCAAGGCCTATTCCTAGAATGAAGTCTGTTATTGACGTTCATACACCAGTTGATTTCGGACCTAAATTATTAAATCAGCGAATACTGGCAGATTGGCATTTAAACATAATTAGTAAGTGGTCTGCTGGCTCATGGTTTACTTATAATCCAAACAATGTTTCAGGAATTGAGTATAATGTTCAATATCGAAATAATTATAATATTGATTTGAAATTTTCTAAAATTTTTCAAATGGGTAAGGTGAATTTGAAAATCTATGCTGATTTATACAATGCAATGAATGTGAAGACTTTTTCCGGATATGGTTTTGAAGATGGGTTTGACTATAATTACTACATGCAATCCTTGCACATGAATGAAGATATTTCAGGAGAATTAGGGTATAATTACTTTGATGGTAATGATATGCCTGGAGATGTACGAAAAGATGGAACAGAGTTTGTTCCTTTTGAGTGGATATCTGATGTAACACAATTATCATCCCCAAGCGAAAGGCCCATTTATTTTGATTCAGCATCAGACTCATTTGTACAGTGGACTGAAGAAGAAGGATGGGCTGCAGTAAATCAATCATTATATGATGATGTGATCGCAAATAAGCAATATATAGATATGCCTAACCTATCTCATTATATTTTTCTAAATCCTCGTGATATCTTTATTGGAATAAATATTAGTTATGATTTTTAAACGATTATTTTTTATTAGTTTATTTTTATACACGATTAATTTTGCTCAAGAAGTGAAGTGGATGGCAATTGGTGATCTTCATAATTGGTATTCAGCTGCAGGGTGTGAAATTGAAGTTGGTAGAACAGGACAAGTATCAGATCAGCAAGATGGCCTGCGTTATCCAGCTTTTTATCGAGTACAAGACAACCAAGCTGCAAAAGGTCTTTGGTTAGGTGCGACGAATTTTCATGATCCCATCGTATCTAAAGATTATGAATATAAAGTTGTGCATGCGGGGCCTAGGCATTTGGATATTGAGAATGAAACTATACCAAAGGAAATTTCTTTGCATGGTAGGTATGGTCACCCCAATGTTTTTGTTGATGGTGATCCGGCAACTAATCTTCAATATCTTGATAATGTTGATGAAGTTGATCCGGATTTGCCAGCTGATAGGAAAATTTATAATGTTGTCCAAACGTCCATTGGTGTTGAAATGCAAAGAACCATTTATGCATTTTCTCATCCTGAACACCAGAATTATCATATCCAAGAATATGTATTTACAAATAATGGCTGCTACGATGCAGATTGTAATACGAGCTACGAGCAGACCCTTGAAGGGTTTCAAGTCTATTTACAGTATAGATACGCTATTAGCAGGGAAGGTATGGTTTATGATGGGGGCTGGTTACCCCAGAGCGCAGCATGGGGTCATAATACAATGAATGATGTTATCGGAGAAAATCCAGATGCACCCTCAGGAAATGATCAATACTACGATGATGGGGAAATCATTCGAGGCTTGTTCTCTTGGCAAGGGTATCACTCAGATGCCAGTTTTGATAATATTGGTGGCCCAAATTCACCAGGTGAAGGTCACTTAGGTGCTGCTCAATTTGTAGGTGTTACAACCCTCCATGCTGATACAAGCCCTGCTGATAATACCAATGATTTAAATCAGCCAAGTACAACTTGGTTCATTACTTCGGATGATCCTTCTACATCTGGTAATGATCAATATAATGAAACAAAGTCAAGGAAAGAGTATAATCAATATATGTCTGTAGGACACCCTGAACAATCCCAAGCAGAAGTGGTTGGAACGGGCTATGCCAATCAATTTGCAGATCCAAGAGCTGGTTCAAATCCTGGTGGAACGTCTCAAGGAATTGGCTTTGGTCCCTATACCTTAGCACCGGGCGAAAGTATTAGAATTGTTCTTGCTGAAGGTGCAGCAGGTTTAAGCCGCGAAATGTGTTATCTTGTTGGCCAAAATTGGAAGAATGATATCCATACAGGAGATATGCCGGCACCATCATCCTTGAATACATGGATGATGGAGCATTACAATGGTGGGTCTGGAAAAAATGAATATAAAAATGCGTGGGTTTTTACAGGTGCAGACTCCATTGTAAAAACATTTAAAAAAGCAAAAGAAACATTCGATTTGATGGAGTCAGGGCAAACATTGCCGTTTCCACCTCGACCGCCAGCTATTTTCACAGTAACATCAGGTGGTGATCGAATTACAATTGACTGGTCAGCTGAATCTGAATCTGAGCCTGGAATGGACGGGTATAATCTATATCGGTTAAAATTTAAACCAGATACATCCTTATTTTATTATGATTTAGCTAATGGCAACATTGTGGACCTAGATGAATCTATTGCTTCAATTTGGACTTTAGATCCTGGCATTGGTTCTTATGAAGATTTAACTCCTGAACGAGGATTTGATTATTACTATTTTTTGGAAGCATTTGATAATGGTACAAACGATAATATTGTTTTAAATAGTAGCAAATTTTATACACTGACTAATAAAGCAGCTTTCCTTAAACGTCCACCTGGAACAAGCTACAGTGATATTCGTATAGTACCAAATCCCTTCCACATATCCGCCAGAGACTTACAATATGGAGTGAGCGCACCTGATCGATTGATGTTTTTAAATATCCCTGCTAAATGTACTATCCGAATATTTACAGAAAGGGGTGACTTGGTTGATACAATTGAGCATACAGATGGAAGTGGGGATGAAGCTTGGAATTCAATTACTTCATCAAGGCAGATTATTGTTAGTGGACTTTATATTGCACATTTTGATATGGGATCAGAAGGATCTGAAATTCGTAAATTCACAGTAATAAGATAGCGGTATGAATAAAAATAATTACAAACTAAATCTCACACTTATGGCGCTGATAATAGTTGGTTGCGATGATTTAACAAAAGATTATCAGAGTAATGAAAAATATCCATTGGCAATTGATAATACAATTTGCGAAATATTAAATGAAAAGGAATCAAATACAGTCATCACTTTTACCCCAGATTCTCTCTCTATGATTGCAATTTATGATAGTTTGATTACTGACACAGTGTCTTTTGCAGTTCTCAGTAATTCAAATAATTGGAAAATTCCTATTGATTCATTAACCTATTTTATGGTCTATGCACCTCAAACTGCAGATTCTTATTATGTGGCTTTAAACTCATCAAGTGAATTTGGTTTATTTTCCGCAAGTGGTGAAGAAGTAATGCCAGACCAGACAATTTCATCTATGGTAAATATTGCAGGTTGTTCCGATATAAGAGTTAGGTATACATATTCATCCTTGAATGGCGTTTATTTAGCCCGACTGGTGAATTCAAATGTTTCATCAGTTAAAATGGTATTTATGAATTCAAATTCTATACCTGCTGCAGGATTTTCTGTTTCACCTGTATTAGCTGCGGTTGGTGACACACTCACTTTTTCCGAATCTTCATCAAGTGGATCTTATCCAATTGTTATCTTTTCATGGGATTTTGATGATGGGACTTCAAGCGATGATTCATCTATTGTAGAACATGTTTATTCAGATTCTGGCTCTTTTTCACCTTCATTGACTGTCTCTGATGGATATTTATCCCATTCAGTCACTCAAACCAGCTTGATTACAATTAGTGGCGGGAGTGAAGAATAATGAAAAATATAAAATACATATTCACCTTTGTTTTAATAGTTACTATATCATTTGGATCTGAAAATAAAAAATTGGCTCAAACTGGGTTTCAATTTTTAAGTGTTTCAGCAGATGCAAGAGGCGGAGGAATGGGAGATGCAATGACAACTATTTTTGGTAATTCATCTTCTTTATTCTTTAATCCTGCTGGAATGTCTAGACAAAAACAATTAATTGATTTTAATTTTAGCTCAAACGAATGGATTGCAGATATTTCTTATGAAGCATTCAGTATGTCAGTTAGCCCGAAAAATGGTTTATATGGTGTTTTTGGGTTCACCATGCTGAATGTGGATTATGGAGAATTACAAGGGACGATGGTCTGGGATAATGAACAGGGTTTCATTGATACAGAAATATTTAAACCAACAGCTCTCTCACTTGGGTTTGGGTATGGCCGCGCATTATCGGAAAATTTTTCTGTGGGTGCCCATGTAAAAAAAGCGTATCAAAACCTAGGGTATAATGTTGTCCCAGCAACAGATACATCAAAAATTGTCCAAAAAAATACTGCTGATGCCATTGCTTTTGATTTTGGTACTATTTATGAAACAGATTGGCATGGCTTTTCATTTGGAATGTCTGTTCGAAATTTTAGTGATGAAACTCAATTTTCATATGATGGATTTCAACTCCCATTAACATTTCGAATTGGTGGGTCATTGGAACTGCTTGGTTTCACACCTCTAGCTGACAAATCTCAATCGTTAGTGTTGGCATTAGAGGCACTTCATCCACGATCATACCCAGAAAGAATGAATATTGGATTGGAATATTCATTTATGAGGATAGCAAACCTCCGAATGGGCTATTTATATAATTATGATGAACGAGGCCTAACCTATGGCGGTGGAGTGAAAATTGGTCCCCTTTCTATCGATTATGCTTTAACTCCCTTTGGAATTTTTGACAACGTCAGTAGAGTAAGTATTGGAATTTCAAAATGAAGAATGCACTTAATATAAATCAAAATATATCCATTGGGCTTTTATTAATAATATTTTCTTGTGAAGATCCAAACTATCCAAATGATGTTTGGGATGAAGAAGATATAGGAAATGCAACACCAATAGTCACTGGGGTTGTCCCAGCAGATGGAGCATTTGCAGGAATTGATACAATCATTATTTCAGGTCAATATTTTTCACTTTCTTTTTCTGAAAATCTTGTTTATTTCAATGGCATGTTAGGGAATGTAGTTAATGCAACATCAACTGCATTATCAGTCGTTCCTCCAAATCTGGTTAGCGATAGTGTCACGGTTAAAGTAGCAGTACAAGGTGCATTCGTATTTGGTGAACTTGATGGTTTCTACCGGTTGACTGCCGCTGTTCAGGAATATGGCCCTTTTGATCAGTTTACTGATATTTACTCCTTAGATTTGGATTTAAGTGAAAATCTATATGTGTCAATGGATGGTTCTCCTAATGCAGAATTTTGGATGGTGAATTCAGATGGAGATTCATCAGTATGGTCTGGCGCGTTGGCCAAGGGAGCTGGAATGAAAATTGGCCCTACAGGAAGTATTTATTATGTGAACTTTCAACGATATCTTTACAAAGATGAACAAAATACTCCAAAAGAGAATACTGAAATATTTAAACGATTAAATGGAAATGCCACAGATCTGGATTTTGATGCGAATGGAAACCTTTTTGTCGGTGGAACGGGTTCTGTAATTGATGTCGTCAATATTTATGATGAAGGAGGGATTACATCAGGTGTAACTGAAGTGAAAGACTTGGGAGATCTTAATGTGGTTAATCTAAGAGTATATGGAGATCATGTCTATATTCTAACTTCGAACACAACTTCTGAAAAAGTTATTTATAGATTACCAATTTTAGATACAGCTGGCACCTTGGGTGATTTAGAAGTTGTTTATGATTGGTCTGTAAATATTATTGATGCAACAGCATTATGTTTTACACTAACATCATCTGGCGATTTATTAATAGGATCTGATTCTGAAACTGACCCGCTTGTTTTGGTTAAAGATGGGGTAGCTTCCGGATTCTATTCTTCTGTTCTTGTTCCCCCGATTAGTTATATGGCTTGGGGTAATGCTGAATTTCTCTATTTAATTAATAAAACTGATGAGACAAATAGAGTACAGAAAATTGATACAAGGATGGATGGTGCAGGCTATTATGGTCGGCCGTGATTGATGACTCTCTTTCATGTCGATAATTATTCGATCCCTTAAACTTAACTTATTACTTTTTTTCTTTTTTTATAATTTATTATTTCCCGGCACGACGGGGAAAATATCTGGCATTGTTCGTAATATTGAAACTGAAGACCCATTAATCGGTGTTAATGTTGCTCTCGTTAGTACTCCTTTCGGTGCTGTTACTGATGAGACTGGTAGGTTTACACTCCTGAATATTCCACCTGGTAATTATCAAATCCAAGCCAGTATGATGGGGTACTCAAAATATTTGATCAATGATTTAAGTGTGGGAATTGATCAAACAACTCAAATCAATATTCCAATGTCTCAAGAGTCTATTAAAATGAAAGAAGTCATTGTTCAAGCGAGTAAACCCATTATTCAATTGGATATTTCTAATAGCCAGTTTAATGTTAGTTCAGATGAAATAATATCATTACCAATAGATGAAATATCTGATATTCTTGACTTACAAGCAGGTGTGAATGGTTTAAGTATTAGAGGCGGGGGCACAAGAGAATCTTTATTTCGTGTTGATGGATTTTCTTATAACGATGAAAGATCTAATATTCCATACACATCTATTCCAATCGGAATTATTAAAGAAATTCAAGTTCAAACAGGTGGCTTTAATGCAGAATATGGGAATATTCGTTCTGGAGTCATAAATGTTGTTTTGGCTGAAGGTGATAAAAATAAGGTTCATGGTGGAATTACTTTCAGACATAGTCCCCCTACCCAGAAACATTTTGGCAATTCATTGTATTCAAGTGATTCATATTTTTTCCGTCCATTTCTAGATAATAATGTTTCTTGGGTTGGTACTGAAAATGGGAATTGGGATGCATACACAAGACGACAATATCCTTCTTTTGAAGGGTGGAATGCTGTTGCAGATGCAACATTACAGGACGATGACCCTTCTAATGATCTTACACCTGCGAGTGCACAACAAATTTTCAAATGGCAACACAGGCGTAATGGTATTATCCAACATCCTGATGAAAATATGGATTTATTTGTTTCAGGTCCAGTCCCCTTTGTATCGGAACTGGCAGGGAATCTTCGCTTTCTATTTAGTTATCGCAAAGAAAATGAAGCATTTATTTTTCCATTATCCTATAAAGATTTTAAAGATAATTCTTGGTTGCTAAAGCTCACATCTGATTTCACAAAAAAAACTAAGATCAATTTTTCTCTTCAAAAGGGGCAGATTCAATCTGTTTCCCCATATTCTTGGAAAACAACTCCAACGGGAACTTATTTACGCACATCTTATGAAGTAGCAAATCTCCTGAATGGTTCTTCTGGTAATAGCATGTTATTTATGCCGGGTTATTACTCTCCTACCTTAATAAATAGATCAATTATTGGGATCAATTTGACTCACATGTTTTCTGAAAAAAAGTACCTAGAATTTTCCATCCAATATCAGTCTAATGATTATAATACTTTTCAAATGGAATTAAGGGATACAACAAAAACATATAAAATTATTCCCGGTTCGAATGAATTAAAATTAGATGAGGCTCCATTTGGATATTGGGGATATGCTGAGACAGGTATTGATGGTATGGGGATTGGTGGTTGGATGAATCTTGGAAGAGATGAATCAGTTAATTCAACCACAATTATTGATGTTGATTACATTAGCCAAATTGGAAATAATCACCATATTAAAAGTGGTGTAGGTGCTATACTCAATTCATTTAAAATAAGGTCTTTCACAGAAAGTCCCAGCATGTCTACTTGGAATCGATCAATGATTTATGACACTTCGCCATATAGATTATTTGCATATATTCAAGATAAAATTGAGTATAAAGGATTCATTTCAAATATTGGAATCCGCAGTGATATCTCCAGCGGGAATTCGGATATTTATGATTTAGGCGAATATGATGATTATTTCAAACAGGGGAATGGCCACGATATTGAAGAAAATGTACCGTCCGCAATATCAAAACCAATTCATGCAATTAGTCCGAGACTAGGGATTTCTCATCCTATCACAGATAAATCAAAATTATATTTTAATTACGGACATTTTTATTCTGAACCTTCTTCATCTTATCGTTTCAGATTACAAAGGGAAAGTAATGGGTTAGTGACTCATATTGGTGACCCTGGAATGGAATTTGAAAAAACCATTGCTTATGAAACAGGGTATTCATCAGATTTATTAGGACGCTTGTTATTGAATGTGGCTTTGTATTATAAGGATATTACCAATCAACCGGGATGGGTTTATTATCAAAATATGAATGGGACGGTTCAAGTTAATCGAATTGAGAGTAATAATTATGAAGATATTCGAGGTCTTGAGATTACCTTAAATAAAAAATTGGGTAATTGGATAACGGGTATGGTGAATTATACCTACCAAGTTGAATCTTCAGGATATTTTGGATTATTAAAACAATTCCAAGATCCAAATGTGCAGCGAGATTATGAGAGTTTAAATCAATATCAGTCAAAACCACGGCCCAGACCTTATTTAAAAGCTGTTGCTCATATTAGATCACCAAATAATTTTGGTCCTAAAATTTTTGGTCAATCCGTTTTTGGCAATTGGGCATCCAGTTTCATATATAAATATAATTCCGGTGGATTTGAAACATATAATCCACAAAACCTGCCTGGCGTGTCAAATAATATTCAGTGGAAAGATAATTATACTACGGATGCACGTTTTTCAAAAAAAATACAATTAAAAGAAACAACACTTGAATTTTTATTAGATGTAAAAAATTTATTTAATAATAAGTTTATTAGCTATGCGGGGTTTGCAGATTATTATGATTATATCGATTATTTAGAATCATTGAGATTCTCATGGGAAGAAGGAAAGGAGAGGGGAGATGATAGAATTGGCGAATACAGAGCTTGGGATATTGATTATCAGCCATATGAACCTGAAGATTGGCAAAATCCAACAGCAGAAGAGCAAGAGATACTAGACTCAAAAGCTTATATTGATATGCCAAATATCCGATCGGTAAGTTTTCTCAATCCACGTGATATTTACTTTGGAATATCAGTGTATTTTTAAATGTCAAATTCTATTTTATTACGAATATTTTTTATAATTTTACCAATTCTGGTTTCTAGTCGAGTTGATGAAACATTAAAACGGTATATTAAGGTTGGTTCTCTACAAAGTCACTTTTCTGCCTATGGAAGTGAGAGAGCTTGGAATAATACCTACTATGAGGGCCTTATCTGGCCTGCGGATTATTTATACCAAGATAATTCTGTTATTAAAAGGACTTGGATTGCCACTAAAAATTTTACAGATGATCAAGGGTATTTATGGGGTCACTATGGTGTGTACCTGCTTCTCAGTGATAACCAGGTTGGGACAAGTATTTTTCCAATGGAATTATATCAGATTGCAAAATTTATGCCACCCACTGTTTATGTTGATGGTACCGATATTAATAGTTTCTATAATGCTCAAATAGATTCAGTTAATAGTGAAATTCCTTCTGATAGAATTGTTGTAAACAGGGTGAATACATCTATGGGGTTAACTATGGAACGGCGTATTTTTGCTTTTAGTCAGCAATATCATGATAATTATTTTATTAAAGTATTTACATTTACCAATACAGGAAATACGGATTGGGATGATGAAATTGAACTCACCAGTGATTTAGATGGTGTCGTGGCTGGCTGGGGTCCTCGCTACAGTTTACCAAGAGAAACCGGTAACCGATTGGATGGTCAACAATCTTGGGGGAAAAACTCTTGGGTTACCATTCGTGGGGAAGATTATGCGGATAATTATTTAATGCCTATTACTGAAGATGACCCTAGCCCTCAATGGCTAAGGTCTGTATTTCAATGGTATGGTCGCTCTGCAACTGTTTCACAGGTAAATACAATTGGGGGACCTTATTATCAAGGAAATGGCCGATTAATGTCTCCGCACCATGCTGGCATGGGAGTAATTCATGTTGATATGGATTGGGGTGATTCCACAAATGATATTCATCAACCTTTATTTATGGGGTGGCACGCAGGTGATACCTATCCATCCATTGGTAGTTTGTCCCCATCTGCAGAACCATCTATGGCAAATCTTTACGATATGTTATCCGGAATACCTTTTCTGGGCTTAGGTGGTGCAGAACGTATTGATGAAATAGCTATGGGAGACCCATCCTCAGACACGTACTTGAACCACAATATAAAACCATTTGATATGCACAATGATGCAGGAGGAATGAATGCAATGGTGACTTATGGTCCATTTGATATTCCGCATGGAGAAAGTGTGACGATTGTTGAAGTGGAAGGCATTAATGGAATTAACCGCACAATGTGTGAAGAAATAGGACTTGAGTGGGATAAAGGTAGTCCTCCATTTATTTTACCTGATGGGTCTGAAACTGCCAATAAGGATATATTTAAAAATTCCTGGGTTTTTACGGGTAAAGATTCAATTTTGAAGACATTTGGACGAGCCTATAGGAATTATAATTCTGGATTTCAAATTCCATCTCCACCTTTACCACCACCATTATTTGATGTACAATCTGGCGGTGATAGAATATTTTTAAAGTGGGAACCAAGTGGAACAGAATTTGAGTCATCTTTTTCGGGATATGAAATTTGGAGAGCACCGGGAAAAGCTGACACCATCTATACTCAAGTCTATTCTGGTGCAAAAGGGACGTATTCATTTGATGATCTCACAGCGAAAAGAGGAATTTCTTATTATTATTATATTCAATCTGTGTCAAATGGTTCAAATAACCAATCCGGCGAACTCAACCCAACAGGACCTTTAAAGAGCAGCCGTTTCTATACAAAAACATCAAAGCCAGCTTATCTTAGAAGGAAATCCGGGGATGCCCTTAGAGATATAAGGATTGTTCCTAATCCGTATCATATCGCAGCAAAGGATTATCAATATACTGGTGAAAAAGATAAAATAATGTTTCTGAATATTCCTGGACAATGTGACATAAGAGTTTTTACCGAAAGAGGTGATCTTATCCATCATATTTCCCATAATGACGGTAGCGGGGACGAGGCTTGGAACTTGGTAACATCGGGACGACAAGTTGTAGCTCCCGGAATATATTTAGCTCATATATTGGTATCATCAAACATCCTATCAATAGACCAGGAAAACGTTATAATTCGCAAGGGGGATAGTAGAGTTTTAAAGTTTGCTGTTATTCGGTAAAATTGTCTATTACACTATATTATCATTTGAAAATACTTTTCAATTTTTACTTGAAAAATATGGAAAAGTTTGGTATTCTCACCGTTCATAATTGTACTATAATATGTAGCACAATTTTCTTATCATAAACGAAACAAAGGAGAACATAATGAATAAAAAGTTATTTACTACATTATGTGTATTTATCATGTCTCTTGGTTTTGTCAAAGCGGAATGGACATACAGTTCCACTCTTTTGGATTTGGGTGACACCTTAGGTGGTGTTGTTCATGGATCTGACGGTGCTTGGCAGAACTCTCCCCACGGTGTAGCAGTTGCTCCTGACGGTAACGTCTGGGTCAATATCTACGGTGGAAATGGAGAAATGGAAGTATTGGCGAATGGAGATACGGTTCACTGGAAAGGAATCTATGTATTAGATCCTGCATCAGGCGAGCATGTTAGCTTTTCACCTATTGAAACTTTAACTTTTCCAGACGGGACAATAGACTCGTTAACCGCAGAGAGCGCAACTTCAGGCGGTGGACGTGGTATAGAAATTGATGGTGATGGCAACATCCTTAGTTCACATTACAAATCACTTTATAAGATTAATTACATGACTGGTGAAGGTATGGCAATGTATGTAAGTCCAAATGGATCTATTACAGATGCTGTAACCGATGATAATGGCAACACATATGTTGGTAATGTTGGTGCTGATAATCCAGTAGTTGTACTGGATTCAGATCTGAGCTATGTCGGTAATGCAATTGATACGGTTCGTAATATCAATCGTGCTTTAGAAGTCTCAGCTAATGGTGAAGATCTATATATTGGTTCCACTTGGAATGGTATGGGGATTTCCCACTTTAATAGTAGTGTACCTGGTGTCATACAGCATGCACCTGTGGATACTTTTGGAGTATTCTATGATGTGCCAGCTTGTTTTGATGAGATCAGCAGTGCAATTGCTGACAGTGCTTATATGCCATGGTGCGAAGATGAAGACGCTCCTGACACTGTTATGGCATTAACACATATGTGGGCAAGTTCATTGGACTTTGATCCTGATGGTAATCTCTTGGTTGGTTGTGTGACAGCTGCCTGGGGAGGCCCTACTGGTGGTGCAAATTGGTTATTTGATCCAGCAGATACAGAAGAACCATTTGATATAGCCGGTAACTGGCACGACTGGGAGGGCACTGGTGAAGGAGTCACTGATGGTCCCCGTGGAGCTGCCTGGGATGCAGACGGTGATCTCTACCTTGCTGATTTTTACAGCAATGGTGTATTTCACCATTCATATGAAGAAGATGATGGCTTCGATATTGATGAACCATATACATACAGTTCCACTCTTTTGGATTTGGGTGACACCTTAGGTGGTGTTGTTCATGGATCTGACGGTGCTTGGCAGAACTCTCCCCAC
This sequence comes from uncultured bacterium, assembly GCA_963980675.1. GTDB lineage: Bacteria > Fidelibacterota > Marinisomatia > Marinisomatales > UBA1611. The sequence goes on from CAXCBH010000001.1 coordinate 38,096, forward strand.
GGTGTAGCAGTTGCTCCTGACGGTAACGTCTGGGTCAATATCTACGGTGGAAATGGAGAAATGGAAGTATTGGCGAATGGAGATACGGTTCACTGGAAAGGAATCTATGTATTAGATCCTGCATCAGGCGAGCATGTTAGCTTTTCACCTATTGAAACTTTAACTTTTCCAGACGGGACAATAGACTCGTTAACCGCAGAGAGCGCAACTTCAGGCGGTGGACGTGGTATAGAAATTGATGGTGATGGCAACATCCTTAGTTCACATTACAAATCACTTTATAAGATTAATTACATGACTGGTGAAGGTATGGCAATGTATGTAAGTCCAAATGGATCTATTACAGATGCTGTAACCGATGATAATGGCAACACATATGTTGGTAATGTTGGTGCTGATAATCCAGTAGTTGTACTGGATTCAGATCTGAGCTATGTCGGTAATGCAATTGATACGGTTCGTAATATCAATCGTGCTTTAGAAGTCTCAGCTAATGGTGAAGATCTATATATTGGTTCCACTTGGAATGGTATGGGGATTTCCCACTTTAATAGTAGTGTACCTGGTGTCATACAGCATGCACCTGTGGATACTTTTGGAGTATTCTATGATGTGCCAGCTTGTTTTGATGAGATCAGCAGTGCAATTGCTGACAGTGCTTATATGCCATGGTGCGAAGATGAAGACGCTCCTGACACTGTTATGGCATTAACACATATGTGGGCAAGTTCATTGGACTTTGATCCTGATGGTAATCTCTTGGTTGGTTGTGTGACAGCTGCCTGGGGAGGCCCTACTGGTGGTGCAAATTGGTTATTTGATCCAGCAGATACAGAAGAACCATTTGATATAGCCGGTAACTGGCACGACTGGGAGGGCACTGGTGAAGGAGTCACTGATGGTCCCCGTGGAGCTGCCTGGGATGCAGACGGTGATCTCTACCTTGCTGATTTTTACAGCAATGGTGTGTTTCTGTATACAATGGATTACTCATCCGTCTCGGATGACCCAAAGAGTGTAGTTCCGAGTGGGTATGTACTTAACCAGAACTATCCAAACCCGTTCAATCCAAACACAAAGATTGAGTTTACGATACCTGCTAGCGAGCACGTAAGCGTAAATATTTACAATCTTGAAGGTAGGTTGGTTAAAACACTGATCGATCAGGAAATGAGATCAGGCCAGCACGTAGTTCGCTGGGATGGTAATAACCAGATTGGAACGAAAGTTGCAACCGGTATGTACATTTACCAGTTGAAGACAAAGTCAATGGTATTGCACCGCAGAATGACATTTGTCAAATAAATAGGAATACTTAGTATTCTCAAACTAAAAAGGGGCCATCTGGCCCCTTTTTAGTTTATAGATATGAAACTTCGTTTACTTTTCTTTTTACTTATTGGTTATGCTTATTCCCAAAGGGTGGTCGGTTATTATCCGTACTGGATGCAGGATGAATTTCAGCCACAGGATCTTGATTTAGAAACCTTTACTCACATCAATCATGCCTTTGCTTGGCCGAATGAGCAAGGTGGTATCGAAGCCACAAGCGGTACATTTGATGCATCTATTGCTGATCACATCCATAATAATAACAGGAAATTTCTCCTTTCACTGGGTGGTTGGGGTACTGCTGATGGATTTGCGGCCGTCACATCAACCTATGAGCTCCGGTCTGTATTCATTTCAAACATACTGAATATATTTATTTCTTATGGATATGACGGGGCCGATATTGACTGGGAGTATCCGCAAACAAATGAGCAAAGGAATAATCTTTCATTATTCATAGCTGAACTTGATTCAGTTTTAGATGAGTTCGACCCTGAACTTCTCATTACCATGGCACTGCCCACATCAAATTGGGCGGGACAATGGTATGACATGAACAGTCTAAATCAACATGTAGATTATTTTAACGCTATGACCTATGATATTCATGGTAGTTGGAGTAACCACGCTGGTCACAACTCTCCCTTGTATCAGTCACCACCTGGTGATCCAGATGGATCTGTGCAAACAGGTATT
>CAXCBH010000002.1:0-25844 GCA_963980675.1 uncultured bacterium
GTGCATCTGCCGTAATTGAAGGAATCGGGAACCACGGTTGTGAATATATGACTCGGGGGACTGTGGTTGTTCTTGGCGAAATCGGGCATAATTTCGGGGCCGGAATGACCGGTGGATCGGCATTTATTTATACAAAAAAACTATCAATTAAATCTCGATTAAATACTGAATTTGTAAAAGAATCAAATTTAACAGCCAGCGATGAAAACCTATTAAAGCGGCTATTAAATACACATATTTTTCACACGGGTTCTACCATTGCATCTCAAATCATTTCCAATTGGAAAAAAGAAAAATATCATTTCAAATGTATTGCTTCTCTGGCACAGGATATTGTGAATTTTAAAAATATTTATGACTTACATGTTGCGGATAGACTGGGTGTTGTATTGAATGAATGAGTGATTTTTTATTTTTAAAAACATAATATATTTAAGTCATTTGTAATTTTTACATAACTATATTAATATTTTTATTCTATTATCATTATAGTTTTACTTGTATTTAAATATTCTGATATTTAATATTATATGTGATATTTATTATATAACATAATATTTATTGCTAATTAATAAATAATATTAAATATATAAGGAAATCTAACATGTTTAACAAAATAATAATGTACGTTCTCGTTTTAACAACAGGAATCACATCTCTTTTTGCGCAAGAGCAGGAAGATGGATCAACATGGGGTGTCTCATGTGATATCTATAACAGGTATGTCTGGAGAGGCACAGATTTTGGCACCAGCCCATCCATCCAACCGGGATTAACCTATACAACGGGCAATCTGACTTTAGGGGCTTGGAGCGCTTGGCAGTTTAGTGGACAAGGCAGTGAGAATGATTTGTACGCTAGTTATTCTATTAGTGATTATTCCATCACAATAACTGACTATTATTTCCCAGGTACTACATCACTTGGCAACTTTAATGAAACTGCTTCTGATACAGGCGCACATAACATTGAATTATCTTTAGGTGGGTCTTTTAGTGGCATTGGCCTGACAGCTGCAGCCTTCGTTGTTGAGCCTGGATTTTATGGCGCATTCGATACTGATAAGGCACCAATGTCAAAATATATCAATATTTCTTATGGACCCTTTATGCTCGGATTTGGAGATGGTGGGTATACAAATGACGGAAAGTTTGCACCGATTGAAGTTGGAGTTTCAGCGAGTAATGAAAAGTATAGCTGTTCTTGGATTTTAAATCCTGATAGCGGGCTGGCGTTTCTAGTTGTTGGCAAAAGTTTCTAAAATAAGTAAGGGGCATAAAAATGAAAAAAATTAGATTATTAGTTGGCTTGTATTTCATGAGTTTTTCTGTATTACTAGCTAATGGAGAGCCAACAGCTGCGGATGCTATATTTGCTGTAAATAATACATGGATGCTGGTTGCAACATTTTTAGTATTTATAATGCATTTAGGATTTGCAAGCTTAGAGGCAGGGCTTACTCAGTCAAAAAACACAGTAAACATTCTTTTTAAAAATGTTTCTATCATTGCGATTGGTATTTTGACTTACGCTGTTTGTGGATTTAACCTAATGTATCCAGGAGAATTCAATGGTTACTTTGGTTTTGCCGGTTTTGGTATAACTAATCCTATTGGCTCAGCAGGATTGATTGATTATGCTGGTGGAGCTTATACTTATTTTACAGATTTTATTTTTCAAGCTATGTTTGCAGCAACGGCTGCGACTATTGTATCTGGAGCAGTAGCGGAGAGGATAAAACTATCATCATTCCTAATATTTTCAACCATATATGTAGCAATAATATATCCAATTGCAGGCTCTTGGAAGTGGGGTGCGGGTTGGCTGGATCAAATGGGCTTTTATGATTTTGCTGGATCCACTCTGGTGCATAGTGTCGGAGGATGGGCTGCGCTTGTAGGTGCAATTTTAGTAGGATCTAGGCTTGGGAAATATGGGCAAAACGGACAAATTAAACCAATCCTAGGCCACAATATGCCGCTTGCAACTATTGGCGTTTTTCTTCTATGGTTTGGCTGGTACGGATTTAATGGTGGATCAGTTCTTTCTGCAGACCCTGGTGGTGTATCTCTAGTGTTCGTTACGACTACATTGGCAGCCGCAGCGGGTGTAATTGGAGCTATGATCACATCTTGGTATGTTAGTAAAAAGCCAGATTTATCCATGATATTAAATGGCTCATTAGCAGGGTTGGTTGGTATCACCGCAGGTGCAGACGTTATCAGTCCAATGAATTCTGTATTAGTTGGTTTTATTGCAGGAGTTATTGTGGTTTTGTCTGTAATTCAATTAGATAAATTAAAAATTGATGACCCGGTCGGTGCTATATCGGTCCATCTCGTATGCGGTATCTGGGGGACGCTTGCTGTAGGTATTTTTAGTGCTGCCCACAGTCTGTATGTTCAGGCTTTAGGTGTTGTGGCATATGGAATTTTTTGTCTTATTGGTTCAATCCTGATCTTTACGATATTGAAATATTCCATTGGATTAAGGGTATCAGAAGACGAAGAAATCATAGGACTCGATATTGGTGAACATGATATGGAATCATATGCCGGATTTCAAATTTTTACTGTAGAATAGGAGAAATAATCAATGAAACTAATTATTGCAATAATTCAGCCGGAAGAATTACCGGCCATTAAAGAAGAACTTCTAAAAAGAAATATTTACAAGTTTACCGTTACCAATGCAAGAGGACAAGGTAAAGAAATACCGGTACAAGAGGTCTATCGAGGTATATCTCATGAAATCACTTTGTTGAAAAAAGTCAGACTCGAAATTGCAGTAAATGATGAATTTGTGGATGCTGTAGTTGAAGCTGTTACTATTGTAGCAAAAAAAGAAGGTGATAAAGGTCGGGGTAAAATTTTTATTTTACCCATCGATGATTGTATTCGCTTAAGAACTGGAGAAAAAGGTTCCGAAGCAATTGGGTAGTTCAGTATATTATGCTTTGATTTTCTTTGAAGGAATCGATAATTCCTTAATAATAAAAAGATATTTAGACGTACTTCATTAAATATTAACAACTTAAGTGGGGAAGAAATGAGCAAAATCAGAGCAGAATACATATGGATGGATGGTCACCAGCCCACCCAAAAACTTCGATCAAAAACAAAAGTTTTTGATGGTCCCGTAACCAGCCTTGATAATATTCCAGACTGGGGATTTGATGGATCCAGCACCATGCAGGCTATTGGCACTGATAGTGATTGCATGTTAAAGCCTGTTTGTTTTATTCCGGACCCAATTCGGGGAGGGGACAATATTCTGGTCATGTGTGAAGTAATGAATGCAGATGGGTCTGTTCACCCATCTAATACGCGGGCACGTTTAAGAGAATTAGGTGAAAAACATGCTGCTCAGGAAGCCTGGTTTGGCATTGAACAGGAATACACGCTTTTTCAAGGGCGTTCTCCTTTGGGATGGCCGGAAGGTGGTTATCCTGCACCTCAGGGCCCTTTTTACTGTGGTGTTGGTGCCGATGAGGTTTTTGGTCGAGACATTGTAGAAGAACATTTGGATCTTTGTATTGATGCGGGGTTGGAAATCTCTGGAATAAATGCAGAGGTAATGCCGGGACAGTGGGAATACCAAATTGGCCCACTGGGGCCTTTAGCCTCCGGCGATCAAATGTGGCTATCTCGATGGCTTCTTTATCGTATCTCTGAAGATTACGGCGTGAGCGCAACGTTGCACCCAAAACCAGTCAAGGGAGATTGGAATGGTGCTGGGGCACATACTAACTATAGTACGAAAGCTATGCGAGAACCAGGCGGAATGGCCATCATTGAAGAAGCCTGTAAAAAACTAAGTCAAAAACATTCCGAACATATTGCAGTTTATGGTGCCCATAATGAGGAACGCCTCACAGGCCTTCATGAAACATGCAGTATTAATGAATTTCGTTATGGCGTAAGTGATCGGGGCGCATCCATCCGGATTCCCATGCAAACATCAAAAGATGGATATGGATATCTTGAAGATCGCCGACCATCTGGAAATATGGATCCCTATTTAGTTTGCGCCATTCTACTGGAAACGACTTGCGATTAAATTTTATTTATACCTAACCCAAGACAAAAATGCCTCGATCACTCGGGGCATTTTTTTACACCTATCTTCTATAGTAATACCATAGACCAAAAATGATCTTAACGTTTAAATTAAAATAAAGTTGCCTGGTCTCCACCAACATCAATATCTATGTTTTCCCCATCCCGTTGGGCTACCACGGCCAAGTGGGCCTGCCGGATGGGTTCTGGTCGCCGATAATGGGTTACGCATTCCAGCGTAAACTCCATGGTGGTGAACAAATCAGCTTTATGTCCTACTGAAACAAAAACAGGATTAACACCATCTTTCGTTCTTAAGGCGAGTCCCACCTCTTTATCATTATGGACCAGAGGCGCATGGTGCCCTTTTTGTGAGTCTATATTATCGTGAAGCCCCACCAAAATACGATCCGAAATACCGATCGATGGGACATCAAATAAAACACCGAGATGGCTGGCTAAGCCAAACCGCCGTGGATGAGCCAAACCATGAGAATGAAATAAAACAACATCAGGACTATGCTGAACGCGTTTCATCAGTTTCATAATAGGCGGCGCCTCCCTGAAGGCCAAAATTCCCCGAACATAGGGGAATGTTATTTCTTCTGATAAACCATGACGCTCAACCAATTCCATATCGGGAAAACGCAAAACAACGAGCGCAGCATGGATCATATTGGTGTTTGGATCATGTGAAACATTTGTCCCGGCCACTAGATGAATTTCATCTGGTAAAGGCTGAATGGTAATCTTATCCCGCAGATTCATTTGGATGGCAGATGCCTCACCGGGGGATACATTCCAAGAATGGATACGTACAGGCTTCATTTTATTAAATCTAACGCTGCTACATGAAATAATGAAATATCGGATTGCAAATTTTAAAATCCATTTTTTCATTTAATCCATCATGAGGAATCACCTAAATTTTTCTATGATGAAATTGATACATCAGTCCATTCCGCTGCTTTTTATGGCGGGTATGCTTTTTGCCGGCATCGAAAAAAATCTTCAAACTCAATTCATTCTGGCCGAACCCGGAGATACAATCACCATTCCAGAAGGCCTGCACCCCATTCGCGGAACATTATCCATAGAGGGGAAAATTGACCTTGTTATTCGCGGGAAAAGTATGGATCAATCTATTCTTTCCTTTTCAAATCAGGACGAAGGTGCCCAAGGTATTAGTATTACCAACTCAACAAATATCACGTTGGAAGGATTCACCATTCAAGATACAAAGGGCGATGCCATTAAAATTCAATATACAGATGGAATTGTTTTCAGGCGTGTTAAAGCTGAATGGACAGGAGGCCCTAAGGAGACCAATGGTGCTTACGGACTCTATCCTGTGCAATGCCAGAATGTATTGATTGAAAACTCAGTTTCCATCGGCGCATCGGACGCAGGAATATATGTGGGGCAATCCAATGATATTGTGGTGCGCTACAATACTGCTTACGATAATGTAGCGGGAATCGAGATTGAAAATTCCAATAACGCCGAAGTGTATGAAAATCATTCTTACCACAACACAGGCGGAATTCTTATTTTTGATTTACCAGATCTTGTACAAAAAAAAGGTGGAAATATTCGAGTCTTTAACAATCTGGTTGAGTCAAATAATTTGTTCAATTTTGCACCGCCTGGCAATATTGTGGGAAAAGTTATTCCGGGAACAGGTGTTCTCATTTTGGCCTGCAGCAATGTGCACGTGTACCAAAATACTATTCTGAATAATAAAAGTGTCGGGACGGGAGTGGTTAGCTATTTTATGACCGAAGAAACCATTAAGGACAGTCTCTATAATCCATATACTGCGGACGTCCATATTTATAATAATACTTTTGACCGTTCGCCGGGCTTGCCTGAGCTGGGTTATGATATTGGTAAATTATTAGCTGTGAAGTATGGTCGCAATACGCCAGATATTATTTATGACGGTATGCAAGATCCGGAAAACTCAGCTGGGTTGTGTGTCCAGAATAATGATGACGCTCGCTTCACCAATTTGGACATTGAACATAATTTTGAAGCATGGTATTCGCCTTTCATTTCAAATTTTTCTGAGGATATGTCACCACATAATTGCAATCGAGAACATCTCTTTACTTCCTCGGTTAAATAATGTCAAGATTGTTGAGTAAGGCCAACTGCTTAGCTTTACTCCCGCTCCTTATTGCTTCCATCTTTGGAGGCAGCCCTATCAAATATGCCAAACCCAAATTATCTGATTACGGATTCTTTGAAGGGCCTATGGCCGATCACAATCCTGGCCCCAGTGTAATGCCCTATGACATTTCTGCGAAATTATTTTCTGATTACGCGTTGAAATCACGATTTATTGCGCTACCAAAAGGCCAGCAATTAGTATATCAAAAAGATGGTACATTTAAATTCCCGCAAGAGTCTGTATTAATTAAAACATTTTACTACCCCAACAATTTTCGCAATTCTGACCAGGGTTCCCGGCTCATTGAAACGCGGCTTTTGATAAATACCCAGGAAGGCTGGATAGGCTTCCCTTATGTTTGGAATTCGGAACAAACAGAAGCGTATTTGGAAATTGCCGGTAAAAGACTGAATGTGTCATTTGTTGATCCGACGGGACAACCAATTAATTTTGAGTACAGTGTCCCTAATTTTAATCAGTGTAAGGGGTGTCATGTAAACCAGAATCGAACGATCCCAATCGGGCCAAAAGTAAGGTTGCTAAACCATGATTTTGATTATGATGATGGAAAAATGAACCAGTTAGTAAAGTGGAATATGTTAGATATGATCAAAGGGCTCCCAAGGGTATCATCCCTACCTCATACACCAGATTATAACGATCTTGAGAGCGGTTCTATTGAAGAGCGCGCCAGGGCCCTGATTGATATTAATTGTGCTCATTGTCATCGATTGGGCGCCCCGGGAGAAACATCTGGATTATTTCTCAATATTGAAGAAACAGATCCAACGCGTTTAGGAATTCATAAACCACCAGTGGCAGCAGGGCGTGGTTCGGGGGATTTGGATTATACAATTGTTCCGCAATACCCTGATCAATCAATTATGATCTATAGGATGGAATCTACCGACCCCGGCATTATGATGCCTGAGCTGGGACGAAAACTGGTTCACAAAGAGGGCGTGGAATTGGTAAAAAAATGGATTCAAGAAATGGAAAAATAATAAGTATTCATCTGTACATACGAATGCTCAGTGCCTACAACAAATCTTCAAATACACCTGTTTTTTTATTTTTCTTAACCTTATCCCAATCAAAGCATCTGCCGTTCATGGCAATGTATACACCGTGGGGCAAAGCTTGCGCAAAAGCCAAGGCGCCTCCAAAATTAAATAGTCCATCACTACTTCCAAATTTATAGGGAATCATGGCACCGGTCAGTATAATTGTTTTTTCAAGTTTCGCATTCGCAATGACCTTTCCCGTTTCTGTCATTGTATCTGTGCCGTGGGTAATCACAATTTGATTTTCTGATACTCTTCGGCAGTTATCTAAAATAACATCACGATCATGATCGGTCATTTCCAAACTATCCAGGAGCATAAGTGTGCGAATCTTGACTTCCAGTTTGGATCGCCCTAAATCCAAAATTTCTCGCATATGTGTATCTTTAAAATAAAGTTTCCCTGTGATTTCGTCATATTCTTTATCAAATGTTCCACCGGTAATTAAAATTCTAACTGGCATTTTTTTCAACCTTAAATAATTGTACAAACATCTGTGAAGGATTTCTTCTTTAAAATTGGAACTTTGGCATTCTCTGCAGGATACCCAACTGGAATCAACAAAACAGCCTTTTCATTTTCCGGCCGTTTCAGAATCTTTTCCAAAAAGCCCATGGGGCTTGGTGTGTGAGTCAAGGTTGCCAAACCCGCATTATGAAGGGCTGTCAATAAAAAGCCCGATGCAATTCCCACTGATTCATTTACGTAATAATTTTTTCGTTTCCCGCTTTTCCCCAAATCATAACTCTGTTTAAATACTACAATCAAGTAAGGTGCTATTTCTAAAAATGGCTTATGCCAATCTGTGTCAAACTGATTCAAGTCTTCAAGCCAATAATCTGGTGCGCGGTGTTCGTAAAATTCTTTTTCTTCTTTTTCAGCAGCCACCCGTATTTCTTTTTTTATAACAGGGTCTTTCACAATTACAAAATGCCACGGTTGTTTATTGGCTCCAGATGGGGCAGAAGACGCGGTCTGGATGGCGTTTTGAATAATCTCGATTGGAATAGGTCTATCTGAGAAATCACGAACGGTCCGCCTTTTGATCATTAATTCAAAAAAGGTTGTTGATTGTTCAATCATTTTTGGTTCTGGATATGGATTATGGTCTAACTTTTGAAATGACATGGCTTATTTTCCATTGTATTTTTCGCCCCAATTTACAATAAGGATTTCATGTGAATACTCAACCAATTTTTCATTTTTTTCAATAATTTAATTCATATTTAATGCGCCCTTTAGAAATACTCACTTTAATTCTCATTGCAGGAGCCTTAACTGCAATCTTTACACACAAAGAGCGTAAAATATTTCTCTACCTTTTGTTTGCAGCAATCGGCGCAATGTTACTACAATATTTTTTAGAAGGACAACGGTGGCAATTTGCTCCTGCTGTGTATTTATTGCCCGCATTGTACATTTTTCACCGATTTCAAAAAACAAAAATCAATACTATCACAAAAGGGTTTCTTTCCGGTTGGTTTGGTTTGGCAATTTTAATACCGTGGTTAATTCCTGTCTTCACGCTGCCAAATCCTGGTGGATCTTATAGCGTAGGAACAGAAACATTTCACTGGGTGGATTCATCGCGCATGGAATGGTTCACGGATGAAGATCCAAATGATGTCCGCGAGATTATTGTTCAGATTTGGTATCCAACTAATTTGAAGGGCGTACTAAAACCAGAACCCTATTTAGATTTTATTGATCTTCGTGCAAAAACGTTGGCTGGCGCAGGTGCGATTCCAGAGTTTTTCCCAAGTCATTTAAACCATATTTATACAAACAGTTATACAAATATTCCCATTATTAAATCGGATCAATTGATGCCCGTGGTCATTTTTTCACATGGCATTACAGGCACCCGGCACCTCCATCAAGCCATGTACGAATTTTTAGTTAGCCGAGGATTTATTGTCATGGCGCTTGATCATAGTTTTGATGCCAACCTTACCATTTTCCCTGATGGGCATCTAGCAGATTATCGCTCAGATATTACTGGTCATCCTGATAGCGTGAATGTACGCATAATGCAAATGAACACACGAGTGGCAGATATTAGTTTTATTTTAGATCAGTTAGGCAAAATACAGTCTGGGAAAATTGAGTCACAAATACATACTAAAATTGATCTAGAGAGAGTTGCTGTTGGGGGGCATTCATATGGTGGTTCAACCGCAACGGTCGTATCCCAACGGGATAACCGAATCAAGGCATGTTTTGTATTAGATAGCTGGATTAGCCCCATCCCCCAAGAGACCATTGATGATGGCGTTCATATTCCATTTCTTTTTATGGGGCGCCCCTCTTGGGAAGGGTCAGATTATCCCGGGAATTACCCAAAGTTAGATAGTCTCATGGCACATTCTTCCAATCCAAAATACAGGTTAATCATTAGGGGGACTAAACATTTGGATTATTCAGATATCCCATTGTTTTCTCCTATTATAGGATATGTGCTGGATGTGGGTTCAAACCCGGCAACAGTAACTGTGTCCCTAATAAATCGATTAGTGCATGGTTTTCTTGTAAAACACTTATTAGTAGAATCAAACGATATTTTCGATAATGCAATTGAAAATGAACTGATATATCAGATTCGGTGATAAAACAAACTGCTAGAATTACATTCGGGGTTATTTTGGTTATTATTGGTTTAATCGGCGGATTAATTCCAATTTTCCAAGGTTGGATATTTGGTATTCCTGGACTTATTATTTTGGCCGATTATTTTCCTCCTGTTAACAAATTATTAGTGTGGGCTAAAAAGAAAGCTGGAATTTCAGAAAAATAGTGAATTTTATAAGAAATCCATTTTTATCATATTAATAGAACACGTAAAGTCAGATATGAGATTTACTTTAATTAAGTGACTTTTCAATCCAATATACAAAATTATCCTTTGGCAATTAGTGCCCTCCAAGACATCTAATATAACAGTAATTGTCGGCGCCCAGTGGGGAGACGAAGGCAAAGGAAAAATTACCGATTTCTTTGCTGGTGAATCAGACTATGTGGTTCGATTTCATGGCGGCAACAATGCCGGCCACACGATTATTGTGGATGGTACCACATTCAAACTTCATCTTATCCCTTCCGGAATTGTTTATGGTGAACCCATGTCCATTATTGGAAATGGTGTTGTTGTAGATCCCAAAGCGCTCTTAGATGAAATAGTTTATGTTCAGGAAAAAGGCATTGATCCCAAGCTCATGGTGAGTGACCGCGCTCATGTAATAATGCCCTACCATATTGTAATGGATGGTGCGCTTTCCGGACATCAAGGTGACTTGGCAGCTGGAAGTACGCGTAGAGGCATTGCACCGGTGTATGCAGATAAAATGTTTCGCAATGGCATTCGCATGATAGATCTTTTAGAGCCAATTGTTTTCAGAGAAAAGTTAGAAAAAGGGTATGCTTTTGCACAGGGGATTATTGAAAAATCGTTAAACCAAACTTTAAATATTTCTATAGATGATATTTTTAATACCTATTCTGATTACGGACATAAATTAAAACCCTACATTCATGATACATCACTTGAGCTTTATAGGGCTCACAAATCTGGCAAGTCCATTTTATTTGAAGGAGCGCAAGGCATCAGTCTGGATGTGGATCACGGTGTGTATCCCTTTACCACATCTTCCAATACCGCTGCGGGACACATTTCCACGGGAACCGGCGTCAGCTTCCGGGATATTAATCGAATCATTGGCGTTACTAAAGCATATTTAAGCCGGGTGGGTGAAAGCCCGCTACCATCAGAAATTCATGGTAATGATGCAAAAAGTCTTCGGGATAAAGGCGGTGAATACGGCACAACCACCGGTCGGCCACGACGAGTAGGCTGGTTAGACCTTGTTCAGGTCCGGCAAGCTGTCCGCGTAAACGGACTCACAGAAATCGCACTTACAAAACTAGACATCTTAAATGGTTTTGATTCTTTGCCTGTTTGTGTTGCTTACGATGTGGGTGGAAAACGCATCACTGAAATGCCCGCAAGTTTGACCGAATATCGAAATGCAAAACCCGTCTATGAAACATTGCCGAGCTGGGGCGATCTTCCTGAAAATATTTGGGATAAAGGTTTCGGCGCCATGCCACAGACACTAAAAGATTATATTGCATTTATTGAGCGCGAAGTGGATTGCCCGGTTAAGATTGTGTCTGTGGGGCCCCAACGCCATGAAACAATTATAAGATAAAATCCTACAATGGACACAGAGCTTTTAATTAATCAAATTTTTCTCTGTGTATCTCTGAGAGTCCTGTGTTAATAAAGGCTCTATAACGTGGCGTTTACCAAAGAAATTATCGACTTCGCCGGGCTATCCGATTCTGAGATCAAATCAAAGCTTATTGAATTAAATATTCCACTTACCCCACACGAAGCTCTGAAAATTCAAAATGATATGCTGGAACGTGCGCCATCTTTGGCGGAACTCATTTTATTCTCCATCCAAGGCTCGGAACATTGCAGTTATAAAAGTAGTCGAAATCATTTAAAACAATTTACCACCGAAGGTCCTGATGTAGTGTTGGGGGCTAAAGAAGATGCGGGGGTTGTGGCGGTCACAACCGACAATGAAGGCCATCGCTGGTGCGTGGTCATGAGCCATGAATCACACAACCATCCATCCCAGATCGTCCCTTATGAAGGTGCCGCCACAGGTGTGGGTGGTAATGTACGTGACGTTTTGTGTATGGGGGCAGAAGTGATTGCTGTTACTGATTCATTTCGTTTTGGAAATATTGAAAAAAATAAAACAAAATGGATTCATGATGGTGTTGTTGCAGGAATCGCCGGCTACGGAAACCCCTTAGGCATTCCCAATATTGGGGGGGATTTATATTATCACGAAGGGTATAACGAAAATTGCTTGGTTACATTGGTAACACTGGGTATTGTTCGAGAAAATGATATTATTCATTCTTATGCGCCTAAAAATGCAGATGGCTTTGATTTAATTTTATTGGGAAAGCCCACAGACAATAGCGGTTTTGGTGGTGCTAGTTTTGCATCATTAGAATTGGAAGAAGAAAAGAAAGAGCAAAACAAAGGAGCAGTGCAAGAGCCCAACGCTTTTTTGGAGCGGCACTTGCTCAAATCATCATACGCACTATTTGAAATCCTGAAAGAAAAAGGGCTTATCGATAATATTGGTTTCAAAGATTTGGGTGCCGGTGGCGTGGCTTGCGCCAGTGTAGAATTGGCAGAAACGTCCGGCTACGGCGCGGAAGTGTGGATGGACAAAATTCATATCGGTATGGATGGATTGCATCCGTCTGTTTACCTTTGCAGTGAAACACAAGAGCGATTTATGTGGGTGTGCTCGCCCGATATTACTCCTATGATTTTAGACCATTATAATAAGGTCTTCGACCTCCCTGGTGTGAGCGAAGGTGCACAGGCATCTGTCGTAGGTAAAATTAGAAACGATGGCCAATATATCGTCCACAATGCTGATGAAAAGATTGTAAATGCAAAAGCAAAAGAAGTAACGGAAGGTTTTTTATATGATCGTCCATTTGAAACACGGAATTCAAATTTTGTTGAACCAAACTTTAGTGAGCCAACAGACTACAATCAGGTTTTGATCGACATTTTATCCCACGAAAATATGGCGAGTCGCGAACCCATTTTTGAACAATACGACAAGCAAGTTCAAGGGCGGGTTCATACTGAAACGGGATTAGCTGATTCTGGAGTCATGGCGCCATTTAATTCTGAAAATTATCCGGAAGAAATACGAAACGTAGGCATTGCTCTTTCCACAGATCACAATCCAAGATACGGACTTATCGACCCCTACTGGGGTGGTGTAAATGCAGTGGTAGAATCTATGCGTAATGTAGCCGCTGTTGGCGCCACACCCCACGCGCTCTCTGATTGTCTTTGTTTTGGGAATCCTGAAAAGCCACATCAGATGTGGGAATTTGTAGAAGGTGTTCGCGGCGTTGCTGATGCGTGTCATGCTATTACGTTGAAAGATCATCCAAATAACCCCACGCCCATCATTGCTGGAAATGTAAGTTTTTACAATGAGTCCAAAAATGGCCCCATTCCACCAAGCCCAATTGTAAGCTGCTTGGGCCGGTTCAAAGATGTGAACAAAGCAGTGCCGGCGCATTTCCAGAATAATGATTCTGTAATACTTTTGATTGGCGAGCGTAAAAATGAATTAGGCGGATCTGTTTATTATAGTTTGAAAAATGAACTAGGAGCCAATGTACCAAAACCAAATTTTGAAGAAGTGAAAAACCAAATCTTTGCCCTTACTGATTGTATTGATAGTGGTTTAGTTTTGTCCTGCCATGATATTGCGGACGGCGGGATAGCATCAGCTTTGGCAGAAATGACATTTAGAAACAGCATTGGGTGTAATGTTAATATTGAGAGCAATCTGTCACCTGATAAAATTTTATTTTCTGAAACAGGCGGCTTCATTTTAGAAGTATTGCCGAAAAATATTGATACCATAAAGTCCGTATTTTCAAATTATGAATTGGGCGTTTTTGAGATCGGATCAACAGGTGGAGAGTCAATTCAAATAAATGGCATTACGGATATTTTTGTTAGTGAAATAAAAAAAGCGTGGACAAATGGCCTACGAGAAAAATTATAATGGGTAAAGTTGATTACAAATCAGCTGGGGTGAATATTGATGCGGGGAATGAAGCTGTGAATCGCATTAAGGATGGTGTCAAATCCACCTTTACATCTAATGTGCTCACTGGGTTGGGTAGTTTCGGCTCACTCTATGATTTAAAACCCATTTTAGACAATTATGAAAATCCAGTTATGGTTCAGAGCATAGATGGCGTAGGAACAAAAACCATCATTGCTCGAAAATTGGGGAAATTTGATACCATCGGCATTGACCTATTGAGCGCTGCCGCCAACGATATTTTAGTTATGGGTGCCCGGCCGCTTACCTTTCTTGATTATATTGCTAATGATAAATTAAATCCGAAAACTATCGAAGAAATTGTATCGGGAATGGTAAAGGCTTGCAAAAATACGGGCGTCTCATTGGTGGGTGGTGAAACAGCGGAAATGCCTGACACTTATTTGCCAGGCGAACATGATTTGGTTGGCATCATCACCGGCGTAGTGGAAAAAGAAAAAATCATTACCGGCGAAAACATTAAACCCGGAGATGTGTTGCTTGGACTTCCTTCTAATGGCCTGCATACCAACGGTTATTCATTTGCCAGGAAACTCTTTTTCGAGATTGGCGGATACTGTGTAAATGACACAATTCCGGAATTGGAAAAATCAATTGGGCTCACATTGCTGGAACCGCACATTAATTATACTAACCATGTATTCGCAACTTTGGACGCTGGAATTGATGTGAAAGGCATCGCACACATTACTGGCGGAGGATTAGTAGAAAACATTCCACGGATTTTGCCAGATGGATGTGGCGTAGAAATTCAGAAAGGTTCCTGGCCGAATATTCCTGTTTTTAATGTGATGCAATCTATAGGCGACGTAGATGACGATGAAATGTATCGGGCTTTCAATATGGGTATTGGGATGACTTTTATTGTAAGCTCTGATGATATTGGTGCTGTATCAGGTGCGTTGAAAGATTTGACGGACGTATATGAGATTGGCTCTGTCGTAAATGCAGAAAATAAAGTTCTTCTAGTATGAGCGCTTCAGTAGCGATTATTCAATTCCCCGGTTCCAATACGGAACGGGAAACGCTCATGGCGTGTCGGCGAGTGGGATTAAACCCGGTTGAGTTTTTATGGAATGAATCTGCAGAAAAGTTGACTGATTTTGATGGCTATGTAATCGTGGGCGGATTTGCTTACGAAGACCGTTCCCGGGCCGGTGTGATTGCGGCGCTTGACCCTATTATGAATCAAATAAAAGTTGAAGCGGATAAAGGAAAGCCTGTTTTGGGAATTTGTAACGGGGCACAAATTTTGGTGGAAAGCGGGCTCGTCCCTGGGCTGGACAGTCATCGTATGGGGGTTGCGCTGACAGACAATAAGCGCGTAAAAGGCGGACACGTTGTCGGCGTCGGCTACTATAATACATGGGCGAATTTGAAGATGTCCGTGCCACCTGATCGTTGTGCATTCACACGCCAACTCAATACCGATGATTTTATTACCATTCCTTTGGCCCATGGCGAGGGGCGCTTCATCCTTCCCGAAGAATTGCTGAATAAAATGATCGCCAATGATCAAACCGTCTATCAGTATTGTGGTGATGATGGCAAGGTGGTTGATGAATTTCCCACCAACCCAAATGGTTCTATGTACAACCTGGCGGCGGTTTGTAACCCCGCAGGAAACGTTATGGCCATGATGCCCCACCCTGAACGAACGAAAAACGGGGATTCCATATTTTCATCTATGAAAGATTTTATTGAAAATGGGAATCCCATTACAAATCACTTTCTTTCATTTGATCGTTCCTATTATGAAATTGAAAAATATGAGCCCAACCCCGGCGCTACGGAATGGGTCATTGATATGATCATCACCGACAACGAGGCGGTCTCCGTCCATAATGCGCTGGATCAATTAGGATACGATGTATCCATCTCTCGTCAGACACATTGGGAAATTTCAGTGGAGGATGAAAGGGAATCCATTCTGCAAAAAATTGATGCCACTGGTGAGCTATATAATTCCAACAAAGAATTCATCAGCGAAATAACCACCGCTGACAATACCGCATCTTTCTTAGTGCGGCAAAAAGATGACATGCGCAGTAGAGCGAAATTCGAATCTCTGACCGAACGATTTGAAATTGACAAAATATCTGAATTAAAGCGAGGCGTCATATGGAATGTGACCGTGAACGGCGGTAATTTAGAAGCTATTTTGAAACACATTTTGAACACACATATATTATTCAACCCACTATCTTATGAATGCTATAGAATCAACTGAACACTACAAAGGCCGCATTAAAGCGGAATTAAATAATACATTAACTGAAACATCTTTAACCGGTGGGTCCAAACGAACGGGCAAGGTCCGCGATCAATACGATTTTGGGGATAAAGTTGCTTTAATTACCACCGATCGCCAAAGTGCTTTTGATCGAGTATTGGCATCCATTCCTTTCAAAGGACAGGTGCTGAATCTCACCAGCGCTTGGTGGTTTGACCAGACCAAAAATATTATACCCAATCAAGTGCTTGACGTCCCCGACCCCAATGTAACATTGGCTAAAAAGTGTGATGTTTTCCCGATTGAGTTTGTTGTCCGCGGATACATAACTGGCAGCACCAGTACATCATTGTGGACCGTGTACAAGAACGGTGACCGGGAATATTGTGGGAATATTCTTCTGGATGGGCTGGTAAAGAACCAGAAGCTTGATGCTAATATGCTCACCCCCACCACCAAGGAAGAACATCATGATCGCCCCATCTCTCCGGATGAAATTGTAAGCGAAGGCTGGATGACACAAGAAGATTGGGATTATTGCAGCCAGAAAGCGTTAGAACTTTTCGCATTCGGACAAAAGAAAGCAGATGAAAACGGTATGATTTTAGTGGATACAAAATATGAAATGGGTCGTGATTCGGCTGGTATAATTATGCTCATAGATGAGATTCATACGCCTGACTCAAGCCGTTACTGGATCGCGGAATCTTACGATGAACGCATGGCTGCCGGTCAGGAACCACAGAATATTGATAAGGAATTTTTGAGGCTATGGTTCGTTGATAATTGTGATCCATATAATGATGAAACTCTGCCGGAAGCGCCAGAAGAATTAGTTACTGAACTTTCGAGTCGTTACATTTATTTATATGAAACAATTACGGGTGGAGTGTTTCCATTTCCAGATGCCAGCAAGTCCGTTAGTGACAGAATTAATGAAAACTTAAAGGAAGTATTATGAAAACAGTTATCATCATGGGCTCTACTTCAGATGAGCCGCACGCAAAAAAGATTACCGATAAGTTAGATGAATACGGCATCACATGGGAACAGCATGCGGCATCTGCACACAAACAACCATTAAAAGTTTTAGATATTTTGACTGCTAATAAAAATGAAAAAGATATTGTGTATATCACCATCGCCGGTCGGTCTAATGCCCTATCTGGGTTTGTCGCTGCAAATTCGAAATTTCCGACTTTGGGGTGCCCTCCTTTTTCCGACAAAGCAGATATGTTGGTGAATATTCATTCCACTTTACAAATGCCAAGTAATACACCAGTCTTGACGGTTTTAGATCCGGGAAATTGTGCTTTGGCAGTAAAACGAATTCTCGGGGTTTAGCTCAAAAATCAAAGAAGGGATCTTAAATAATAAAGGAAAACAATGGACACAAATCATGAAATCCCAGACCTAACAAATATCAATGTTCAAATAGCAAATACTTATTCACATGTTGTGCGAGCCGGAAACACATTATATATCTCTGGTCAAGCTGGTGTTGATTATAATTCGGGGGAACTTGTTGGAGACGACTTTGAATCGCAAGCTCGACAAGCGTTCAAAAATATTTCAACATTGCTTGAGCATTGCGATAGCAATATGAGTAACGTTGTTAAAACGACAATTTGGCTTTGTGATGCAAATAATTTCGCAAAACTAAATGATCTTTTTGTTGAGTTTTTTCCAAAAACCCCGCCAGCAAGATCAACGCCTATTGTAGGCATGCCAATTAAAGGGATACACATTTCCATAGAATGTATAGCATTGGTTTAAAATCATTAAAATGAGCATAGTTTTCAATAATTAAATATAGAGAATAATATGAAACCAATAATAAATGTTGAAGATATCACTGAATTCAAAGGCCATGAACATGGTGGATTTAAAGCTCAATACGCTGATGTAGGAGGTAAAATAGGTGCAAATCAATTAGGTTACAATATTACTATTATTCCACCTGGTAAAAAATCTTGGCCATTCCATAATCATCATGTAAGTGAAGAAATGTTCCTTATTTTAGATGGAGAGGGTATTTTAAGGTATGGGGAAAAAAAATATCCATTAAAAAAGAATGATATTATTGCTTGCCCTACTGGCGACAGATCAGCGGCTCATCAAATTATAAATGATAGTGATACTGATTTAAAATATTTAGCCTTGGGTACAAAAGATACATTTGATATTTGTGAATATCCAGATTCAGATAAAATTTTAACTCGAGGAACTTCTGAAAATAATTCGGAATTATGGAATATATCAAAAGGTAAAGAATCATACGATTATTTTGAAGGAGAGGAGTAATACTCACGGAATGGAAATGTTTCAGGAAAAAGACAAAAAGAAGAAAATTTGATGCTATTGCAAAATAATTTCCACAGAGCACACAGAGTTTCTTGGAAGTTTAATAAGGGTTTTTCTCTGTGATTTCTGTGGCTAATTCATTAAACGCATTGTCTCCACTAGATGGTCGCTATGCAAATAGCACGAAAGACTTGTCCACCTATTTTTCTGAATCGGCGCTTATGCAGTATCGTCTGAAAGTGGAGATCGAATATATCATCGCACTGGGAAACGAAAAGTCTATCAAAGAATTACCGCCTTTTTCCAAGAACGACCAAACGCGGCTACGAAAAATCTATCACAATTTTAATACAGCCTGTGCGGAAAAGATCAAAGAGATCGAATCAACCACCAATCATGATGTGAAAGCCATTGAGTATTATATTCAAGGCAAAACAAAAAAGGCACTTCATCCATGGATTCATTTTGCCTTAACATCGGAAGATGTGAATAATTTGTCATATTCACTCATGTGGAAAGATGGCTTGAATCAGACTTATCTGCCAACACTTCAGTCCATAAATAAAGAATTAAAAAAACTCGCACGAAAATATAAGAATGCTTCCATGCTGGCCCTGACCCACGGTCAACCTGCTACCCCAACCACATTCGGAAAAGAATTAGCTGTTTTTTGCGCTCGCCTAGATCGACAAATCTCTCAAATTAAAACCCATAAACTGTTGGGGAAATTTAGTGGTGCCACGGGCACATGGTCCGCCCACATGACGGCATATCCAAAAACAAACTGGACAGGATTCGCATCCAAATTCATTAATTCTCTTGGGCTTGAACCTAATTTAGTCACCACACAGATTGAACCCCATGATTCGCTGGCAGAAAGTTATCGACAAGTCGTTCTCGTGAATTCTATATTGACTGATTTATGTAGAGATATGTGGTCTTATATCAGTCGCGGAATTCTAGGACAAAAAAAAGTGGCTGGCGAAATAGGCTCTTCCACTATGCCCCACAAGATCAATCCCATCCAGTTTGAAAATGCCGAAGGCAATATGGACATTGCTAATTCGCTTTTAAATCATCTCGCATTGAAATTACCCATATCTCGAATGCAGCGGGATCTCACTGATTCAACGACTTTACGAAACCATGGTGTGGCTTTAGGGCATTCATATTTAGCCCTGCAAAATATTTTAAAAGGGTTAAACCGGATTACTATTAACAAAACCCAAATGGTAAAAGAGCTGGAGAATCATTGGGAGGTACTGGCTGAAGCGATCCAGACAATCCTGCGAAAAAGTGCAAAACATGACGCATACGAAAAGTTAAAAGAATTGACCCGGGGACAATCCATTAATGCGGAATCCATCGCAGAATTTGTATTGGAATTAAACATTTCTAATGAAGATAAACAAACGTTAATAAGCTTGACGCCGGCAGGTTACATTGGCCTTGCGCCCAAATTAGTGGACCTTATCTAATGTGTGGCATAACTGGCATTTATTCACATAAGCCTGTTGCGGCAGAACTCTATGATAGTATCATCCACTTACAGCACCGCGGACAAGATGCCGCGGGCATTATGACCTATGACGATCGCATGCACAAAGAAAAAGGCATGGGACTAGCAAAAGAGGTTTTCAACAAAACAAACATGGAATTGCTCACCGGGAACATCGGCATTTCTCATAATCGTTATCCCACCCACGGTGGCTTTAGTCATGGCGAAGTTCAACCATTTTGGACATCAGTCCCTTATGGAATTGCCTTGGCCCACAACGGAAATCTTACCAATTATCCGGACCTTGCAGAAGAGATCACCCATAAAGACAGTCGTTATTTAAATACCAATTCTGATTCAGAGGTGCTGCTTCATTATTTTGCAGATTTACTTCACACAAATAACCCTCCAGAAGATAGTGAAGAATTTTTTTATCTTTTGTGCAATGCGGTTACCAAGATTTTTAAACATGTAAATGGAGCCTATTCTGTAGTAAGTATTGTCATTGGAAAGGGACTTGTGGTGTTTCGAGACCCTCAAGGAATCCGCCCGCTGGTAAAAGGCGAAAGATCTAATGGTAATGGTGGTAAGGATTACATTTTTGCTTCCGAAAACACCATGTTTTATGCGTTGGGATTTGAGCCAAAAGGAACGGTGCTTCCGGGTGAACTCATCTATGTAGATGAAGCCGGGAATGTATTCAACAAGCGTTTGGTTAAAAAATCATTTAATCCATGCATTTTTGAATATGTGTATTTCGCTCGGCCCGATGCAACCCTGAACGATGTTAGTGTCTACCGGTCTCGCCTTCGCATGGGACAAAATCTGGCTGAAGCATGGAAGAAAAAGCATCCCAATAAAACACCGGATATTGTTATCCCGGCACCCAGCACTGCAAATACCGCTGCTCTTTCGTTTGCCCACGAATTGGGAGTCAGATATTCCGAGGGATTATATAAAAACACATTTATAGGCAGAACGTTTATTATGCCAGGGCAGGCGGAACGAAAAAAATCTGTAAAATATAAACTGGTACCTCAAGAATTAGAAATCCGAGATAAAAAAGTGATGATTATGGATGATAGTATTGTCCGTGGAAATACGAGTCGAGAAATTGTGCGCATGCTTAAAGATTTTGGCGCCAAAGAAGTTTATTTTTCGGTGGCGTGCCCCCCCGTGAAATCCCCCTGTTTTTATGGTGTAGATATGCCAACAAAAGGTGAACTTATCGCAGGAAATATGAATGAAGACGAAATTGAAAATTATTTAGACGTGGATGCGCTTCTTTATCAGAAAATTGACGATCTTGTAGAAGCAGTTACGCGGAAAGGGAATCACCATATTGATACGCCGTGTATAGCCTGCCTGGACGGCAACTATATTGCTAACGATATTGATGATGCCAAGATCACTCAAATGGAAGCCATGCGCGTGAATGACCGGAATGGTAAATAAAATATTAGTCATCGGTTCCGGTGCTCGGGAGCATGCCATTGTTCGGGCCTTGGATCGCTCTCATCAAGAAAAAGAGATCTTCTGTCTAGCGTCTAACATGAACCCTGGTATAGCGGAATTATGCGATGAACTATTAATTGGAAATTTCAATGATCCTGATTTTGTTGTGAATTATACAAATGAAATTGGAGCAACTCTTGCCATCATTGGCCCTGAAAATCCCCTGGAAAATGGTGTGGCGGATGCGCTTTGGAGTGTCAAGGTAAAAGTTGTGGGGCCCAAAAAAGACTTAGCCAAATTAGAAACATCTAAAGCATTCACCCGAAATTTATTAAAAGAATATGATATTCCCGGTGGGCCGAAATACCGAACATTTGATTCTATTAATGGTGTAGCCGAATTCTTAAATGAGCTAGGCGAAAATTATGTGGTGAAATATGATGGTCTTGCCGGTGGTAAGGGCGTAAAAGTAGCCGGGGAACATTTACATTCTCATGATGAAGCGCTGGACTACTGCCAGGAATTGACAGATAAAGACGATGAATTTGTTATTGAAGAAAAATTTATAGGAGAAGAATTTTCACTCATGAGTTTTTGCGATGGTGATACATTAAAACATATGCCCGCCGTTCAAGATCATAAGCGAGCTTACGAGGGTGATACAGGCCCAAATACCGGTGGGATGGGCACCTATTCTGACGCCAATCATTCGTTGCCCTTTTTAACGGAAGATGATATTGCCGAAGCTCATCAAATCAATATTCAAACCGCCAAGGCGGTAAAAGATAAATTTGCCGAAGGATACCGAGGCATTCTTTATGGCGGATTTATGGCCACAGCAAATGGCGTGAAATTGATTGAATACAACGCCCGGTTTGGCGATCCAGAAGCTATGAATGTTTTATCTTTGCTAGAATCTGACTTTATTGAAATTTGTAATGGAATTGCAGATGGAAGTTTAAATAAAGTTGATGTCCAATTTTCGAATAAAGCCACTGTTTGTAAATATGCTGTGCCGGAAGGTTACCCGGATAGCCCCGTAAAAGATGAACAGATTAATATTTCAAAAATAAATAATCCCGATGGATTATTTTACGCATCGGTGGATATTCAAAATGGAAAATTAGTAGAAGCGGGGAGCAGAACTGTTGCGGTGGTGGGTGTGGCCGACTCCATTTCAAACGCAGAGAAGATTGCAGAAAAAGAGGTGTCAACTATTTCGGGGCCACTGTTTCATCGTTCCGATATTGGAACAGATATGGTAATCCAAAAACGTATTAATCATATAAAATCCTTACGATGATTAAGCTGGGTGTTTTAGGTTCCACAAACGGCACCGATCTTCAAACCATTTTAGATTCCATCACTTCTGGTGAATTGAATGGGAAGGTATCGGTGGTTCTCTCTAACCGGAAGAATGCCTATATATTGGAGAGAGCAAAAAATCACAACGTGCCTGCTTTCTTCAATTCTCATAAAGAAAAATCGCGGGAAGAATTTGATGATGAAATGACGGCCATTTTAAAGGAGCATGCTGTAGATTTGGTTCTTCTCATTGGTTTTATGCGCATTCTATCTGCAAAGTTTTGTCAAGAATGGCGGGATAGACTATTGAATGTACATCCGTCATTATTGCCAAAGTATGCCGGCGGGATGGACACAAATGTGCATGAGGACGTTTTAAAAAATGGTGATGCAGAAACCGGCTGTACAATTCATTTTGTCACCGACGAAGTAGATGATGGACCGATTTTGATTCAGAAAAAATGTAATATCGAACCGGATGAAACTGTATATACATTAAAAACAAAAGTCCAACAATTAGAAGGCATAGCCTTTATTGAAGCTATACAATTAATTCAAAATAATTCATATGTTAGATAACCCTTCATTAAATCAATCGCCAATTCAAGTGAAGCGGGCGCTCATATCTGTATTTGACAAAACCAATGTTGTGGAACTGGCACAAGCATTTAACAGTTTCGGCATTGAAATATTATCCACGGGTGGCACGGCTAAGGTATTGAGAAGTGCTAGTGTTCCGGTTACAGATGTAAGCGATTATACCCGGTTCCCGGAGATCATGGATGGTCGCGTAAAAACCCTTAATCCTTTAATAGAAGGTGGCATTCTTGGACTCAGGGACCAACACAGCGAAGATGCAGCAGCCAATCAAATTCAATGGATTGACCTTGTGGTTTGCAATCTTTATCCTTTTTCAGAAACAATTTCCCGAGAAGACTGTGATCTGGCAGTGGCTTTAGAAAATGTGGACATTGGCGGACCAACCATGATCCGTTCCGCTGCAAAAAACGTGGGATGGACTTGTGTTGTCGTGGATCCAACTGATTATGCCACCATCACCAATGAATTACAATCCGGTGAAGTTTTATTTGAAACGCGTAAAAAACTTTCGGCGAACGCATTCGGACATACAGCACAATACGATACAATTATTCACAACTATTTGAAGGAGAAAAAGCTGTCGGATAATTTTTCACTTACATTTGAAAAACATTCAGAAATGCGCTACGGCGAGAACCCACACCAGTTGGCATCTTCATATAAAATTCCCGGAAACACTGAACCCAACATATTGAATGCCACCATCCACCAGGGGAAACAGCTTTCCTATAATAATATTATGGATGCAGATGGCGCCCTTGCTTGTGTGAGAGAGTTTGATAAAACAGCCTGCGTTGTGGTGAAGCACGCTAACCCCTGCGGTGTTGCCGTTGGTGATGACTTATTAGATGTGTACACTCGTGCTTTTAATACGGACTCCCTTTCTGCTTTCGGTGGAATAATAGCATTCAATCGTACATGTACAAAGGAAGTTGCGAAAGCCATCACATCCGTATTTGTAGAAATAGTGTTGGCTCCAGATTTTGAACCGGAAGCATTGAATATATTCAAAAAGAAAAAGAATCTACGCGTTTTGGGAATTGGTGAATTCGAAAAACGTATAGCCAAGCTTGAGGTGAGAAATATAGATGGTGGACTGCTCATCCAGGATACAGATACAAAAATTCTATCAAAAGATGACCTAACCGTGGTGACTAAAAACCAACCATCAGAAGCAGACATCAAAACAGTATTATTTACGTGGAAGGTCCTTCGCCATGCCAAATCCAACAGCATCTTGATCGCCAAAGATAATACCGCGGTAGGGCTTGGCGCTGGACAGGTGAGCCGCGTAGATGCGGTCCACATGGCTTTACGTAAAGGAGGAAAAAATGTAAAAGGTGGTATTTTGGCATCTGATGCATTCTTCCCCTTTCGGGATAGTATTGACGCTATTAAGGACTCTGGAGTAAAGGTTGTGGTGCAGCCCGGTGGGTCTATCCGAGACTCGGAAGTAATTGAAGCCTGCGATGAATATGGTATCGCTATGATGTTCACTGGTACCCGCTGTTTTAAACATTAAGTTCTAAAAAATAGCCTTAATTTTCTAATCTATATTTAGAGATATGAACAGGAATTTGACTAATCCCCGTTAAACAAATAATGAAAAAAGACACACTATTGCTTCTGCTTAAAACAGCAGGTGTTCTTGGGGCTCTTTATATGTTCCTCGTTGGAATTAAGGGAATGTCATCAGCCATCAAGCACATGGGGGCTGATGTAGCAGAAAACATTTTTACCGCAACCAGCGATCCTTTCGTTGCTCTTTTTATTGGTATTTTTGCCACCGTTCTTTTTCAAAGTTCTTCCACCACCACTTCCCTCATTGTGGGAATGGTGAGTTCGGGGTCTCTTGGAATATCTGGAGCCATTCCTATGGTCATGGGAGCCAATATCGGCACCACTGTCACTAACACAATTGTATCCATTGGTCATATAAATCGTGGGAATGAATTCAAGCGCGCTTTTGCTGCTTCCACGGTTCATGATTTTTTCAACATTCTTTCAGTACTAATCTTGTTCCCACTAGAAATGGCGTTCCATTGGATTCAAAAAAGCGCTGAGTGGATTGCTAGTCTTATTTTTGGAAAGATTCATAATGTTGACGTTCTCCAGGCTAAAAGCCCCATTAAAGCGGCTGTGAAATCCGGAGCCAAATTCATTGAGAGATTCACCTTTGAAAATGATATTATTTATTTGGTATTAAGTGTATTAATCACATTTATTATGCTTTATACTCTTGTTAAGCTGCTGCGAAGTCTTGTCCTTGAAAAAATCGAAGTGTTTTTTGACCAATATATTTTCAAAACTGTTATGAGGGCCATTGGGTTCGGCATCATTCTGACCATAATGGTTCAGAGTTCGTCTATTACCACATCTTTAGTCATACCATTGGCCGGTGCAGGAGTTCTGTCTCTGAGACAAATATTTCCTTTTACATTAGGGCCGCTAGTAAAGCCGTAACC
>CAXCBH010000003.1:0-24400 GCA_963980675.1 uncultured bacterium
TTTCTGATGGTGCAACCAATATTATGCCCGTGGGACCCCATCGCCCCACCGATGGAAATCCATTAACAGATAGTCAATTAGAAGAAAATAAAATGGTCGTTCATAATGCGTGGCGATTGAATTTTAATAACGTATTCCATTCCTTAAAACATGGTTATTATCAAGGTTGGGATTTACACCCAAGCCACCTGCCCTTGCGCTATGCGGCCGTGTATGCTTTTTTCCTTGAAGGATTATCATCACAATCAGTCAGATTAAAATCATTTATGGGTAAAGCTGCTCAAGCAACATTGATAGGTGATGTTTTTGATGATGCAGCCACAGGACAAGCACTATTAAATTATTTTCTTCAGGGCATTAGTTGTGGTGCTATTTTAGAGAAAGATGTAGAAAAAACGGGACTCACTTTGGATGAAATTCGAACACGATCCTTTAAAAAGATTTTAGAAGGGAGACAATCATGACATATCAAATTACAACCCACGTTTTGGATTTAGTTCAAGGCACACCTGCAAATAATATTCCCGCAATCCTTGAAACATTAACTGGTTCTGATTCATGGGAAATCGTTGGAACAGGCAGAACAAATGATGATGGTAGAATTAATAATTTATTAGGAGAAAGCGATTCGATTTCATCGGGAACCTATCGTTTAACATTTGACGTTGCTTCTTATTTTGAATCACAGAAGTCAGATAGTTTTTATTCTTCAATTCCTATTATTTTTAACATTACGGATCCTAATCGACACTATCATATCCCTTTATTATTAAGCCGATTTGGCTATTCCACTTACAGGGGAAGTTAGAAAATGGAGTGGTATACATACACAGTTTCTGAACTCTTGAATTTAGCTTTTCGGTGGTTTCACATTATTGCCGGTATCAGTTGGATCGGACAAACTTATTTATTTAACTGGATGGAAAAAACATTGCCCTTGGAAGTTGACCCGAATGCTGGCGATAATGTGTCAGGCCAACTTTGGATGGTCCATGGTGGCGGATTTTATTTAGTAGAAAAGCAGTCAAAACCCAAAATTATGCCCCGAACACTCCATTGGTTTAAATGGGAATCAGCCTTAACATGGATCAGCGGATTTTTTCTGCTCATTATTGTTTATTATATGGGCGGACTCATGCTTGAACCCGATTCAGAAATGAGTGAATTAACAGCAAGTTTGATTGGGATCAGTGTATTGGTGCTTGGCTTCGGTTTTTATCGTCTATTATGGTCATCTCCACTGGGTAAAAATGAATATGCAGGAGCGACAGTTTCCTTTCTACTCATCATTGGATTATTTATTGGACTTGATCAAATATTCAGCTCAAGGGCAGCCATGTTTCATATTGGAGCATTGCTAGGCACCATCATGGCAGCCAACGTTTGGATGATTATTCTTCCAGCGCAACAAAAAATGATTACCGCTGTTCAAAATAATCAACCACCCGATATGTTGTTAGGAGCTAAAGCAAAAAACTGTTCAAAACATAACACATATATGTCAATTCCATTAATTTTAATTATGATCAGTAGCCACTTTCCTTTAACGACTTATGGGAACTCTGATAATTGGCTAGTGCTAGGTGGGTTTATTCTAATCGGTTGGGCAGTTGCTAAATGGATGAGGGGATAAAAACTATCTTAATTGACAGAAGGCTTTATTCTACCCATTCACAGATGAAAATATTAGTGTCTCCACGTTTTTTCTGATTGCGGTTTGATGCAAATACAAGATATTTACCATCTTTGCTGAACATTGGAAAGCCATCAAAACCATCAAAATAGGTTATTCGTTCTAGGCCTGTTCCATCTACATTTATTGTATAAAGATCAAAATCACGGCCCTTTTCATCATGAACGTTGGAAGAAAATATTATTTTCTTTCCATTGGGGTGAAAGAAAGGACCAAAATTTGCTGCGCCATTATCTGTTATTTGTTTTTTATTCGTTCCATCAGAATTCATAGTCCAAATTTGTAACGCCATAGGGCGAATTGCATTTGCCGCAAGCAAGGTTTCGTAGTCTGAAATTTCCTTTTCAGACTCCGGA
The DNA here is from genome assembly GCA_963980675.1 of uncultured bacterium. Taxonomy (GTDB): domain Bacteria; phylum Fidelibacterota; class Marinisomatia; order Marinisomatales; family UBA1611. The sequence goes on from CAXCBH010000003.1 coordinate 2,050, forward strand.
TAATATGCACGCCAAACTATTTTTGAACCGTCAGAGTTGTAAAATGCACCTCCGTCATAACCTAATCTATCTGTTAACTGTTTTTTCCCAGTGCCATCTGCGTTCATGCTCCACAGTTCCAAATCTCCTGTTGAAAGAGACGTGTAAATGATCTTTTGGCCATCAAAAGAATATACTGCTTCCGCATCATACCCAGGTGCATCAGTCAATCTCTCCAGGTTGTTACCATTTTTCGAAGCGCGAAAAATATCAAACCCGGGGTAAAGCTTCCAAATATAACCCATGCTAAAATCCGGTTTTGGCGGACAGTCCGAATCAGCCATATGGGTAGAAGCGTAAATGATGCCGTCATCATCCGGATATTGAAAAAAACTGCAAGTAGTAACTCCATTACCCGTTGAGACCATTTTAACTGATCCTGAAGAAATATCCATGATATAGATTTGATCACAAAGGCTGTCTCCATCATGAGCCTGGAAAATTAGTTTTTTCCCATCCGCACTAAAATAAGCCTCTGCATTTTCACCTGAGAAAGTTAGCTGTCGAAGATTTTTAAAATGATCTTCACCATCTTGTATTAGATGATTAGAATATTCTAGTTTTTGACTACATCCATAATTATGAAGTTGTAAAATTAAAAGCAGCGATACATAATAGTATTTCATTTTAAATCAGTCTCTTCATTATTCACTTTTAACTAACAAGTATTAATATTTGAAATGATCACATTTTGACCGACTTTAATTTGGAAACACAAGGTCAAAAATAATAACTTAAAATTGCCAAGAAGGCACTGTTAAAACAGAGCCTCCTTAGTGTACAGTTTAAATGAATAAATGATTTATGGTTGAGTTTAAAAATCAGCATCAATATCAATTATCATTTCTGCATTATCTTCATCTAATGTGAAACTTGAAACTGGTGGTATTAAAGGATTTGGGTAACTACCAAGTAGCGTATAATCCATGCTTGCAGTTGAATAACCATTTGGCCAATAGGTGACAGTTAATGCTGCAAAATCACCAAAAGCAAGCTCACTAAATGAGTAAACATAGCTACCATTATCTAAATCTGATTGTGCTATCATTTTAAATCCAGCAGGTGCACCTTGTGGTGGATATGCTGTATCAAGCGTTAACATTACAGAACCAGTGTCTGGGTACGTACCAGTAAAAGTTACTACGCCGGATATGGTCGCGTTTTCAGGTTTAGATACAGTTGCCTCATCATCTTCACACGCTGTTGTAATAAACATTACAAAAGTAAGCGATAAAATGAGCAGGTTTTTCATGAGTTTCATTGTACGTCCTCTTTTATTATAGGGATTTGGTTAAAGTGCCATGCCAGGTACGTCCCGGCATGGGATAGTCTTGAATCAATGTGTATTTTGTATCAAGAAGATTTGAAATTTTAAAAGATACTCTGTAAGATTTGATTTGTTTACTCACAACCATTTCAGGGATGGCTTGTGCGGGCAATGTCCCTAAAGGAAAAATAATCTTATCTTCAACCATCTTATAATCATGACTCAAGAAATCGTCATATTGTTGCTTACTCCAGATGCGGGTTGAAAAGCGAAGATCTGCCAAATTAAATTTTAGAGAAATAAAAATTTGCCCTTTATGTTTGGATCGATACAAAATAGGATCACTGCCACGGTCTCTCATATCCAAATATTCATATTGCCCGGAAAATGAAAAAGATTCTGTTGGCGCCCAATTAAACTGATATTCTAAACCTTTTCCTGTGACGCCTTCACGATTCACAGCCTTGATGGGCAGGCTGTAAACAAAGTCGATCATGTTTTCATATTGATTCACAAAAGTCGCAATGCTCCAAAACAGAGATTCCGAATGGGGATGCTCATAAGAAAGTTCCACAGCACGAACTCGTTCCGGTAAAACACTTGGATTTCCTTGTTGCGTGAGCCCATAACTACTGGTGTGCTTCAGGTATAGTTCCGATAAGGATGGCGCACGGAATCCTTCGCTGTAAGACAAAATAAAAGCACGCTTGCCCTTCATCACATACATAAGGTTAATTTTCGGCGACCAGTTTGTGTATTCACGATTAGTAAAATTGTTGCTGGGGTCCACCTTCCTGATGTCATATCGGAGTCCAGAGCCCATACTCCAGCCGTTGCCGATAAAATATTTTGACTGAATAAATGAACCGAATGAGAACTGGCTTGGCGAGTCATAGATAGGATTAAAAACCGTAACTTTCGAACGGCTAAAATCCAAATCAGATCCTGTCATAATGATCCATCGTTCCCATTTAGCTATAAGCATTTCAGATCGAAGTCCCACACTTATATCATCATACAATCGTTCACCCACTGCCTTTTCATCAGGAACCCCATCTTTATCATAATAGCGAGTGTCGAATTTATTCAGGAAAATTGAATGAGACATGGAAATGCCTGCACTGATAGGATAAAAACCATGTCCTTGGAGATAATGAGATGTTCTTTCTGAACGACGATTGGATGGTGTAGTCGCAAATCCTGGATGGCCATTATCCGAATAAGATAGAATATGGCTCAAGCGATAAGTGCGCCCTTTTTGATCAGCATATTTTAAATAAGATCGAATACGGTTAGTTTGATCGTCGGCATTAAAGCGATGCCCTTCGGACATTCTAACCATACCATTCACACTCAGTGTCCAATTTTCTTTTTGAAGATGATGAGTTAATGATGTTTGGGCGGTTGTAAATGATCCACCACCCAGTTTTATCCTCGTAGACTGATCTTTACCATTATAATCTGTGATCAGGTTAATAACACCGCCCATGGAATTATGCCCATATTGAGCCGAGGCCGGGCTGTTATCCACTTCAATTCGTTGAATACTTTCAAGTGGTAATGAATTCCAATCCGGAGCCCCACTATTCGGAATTTGGATAGGGAAGCCATCCAGGAGGAGAAGCACCCGGTTGTTGTAACCCCCGGGTTTATAATCAGATGAACCCCGTATAGATAAATTTGCGTTGCGTCCATTGGGATGGGCAAATTGTACGTCCACACCTGGTAATATTCGTAAAACATCGGACACAGATTCTTTTTCCATAGATTTGATCTTATCGCCGGATAAAATATCTACAGACTCATAACCAAGGCGAGTGGAAAATAACCCTTCTACAGAAATTTCACCAAATTCAAGGATCGTAGGTTCTAATTCCAAATCAAGCTCAATCGGTTGATCAGTAATTTCAAATTTTGACGAATAGGATTTGAAACCAATATTTGTAATATGGATTGTGTAAGAACCTTTTGGTAATTCTATTTCAAAATTGCCATATGGATTAGTTATTGTACCCTCTTTTAATTCTACAATATATATATTGGTGTTGGGTATCGATTTTCCATTTGTGGCGTTTTTTACCGTACCAGCAACAGTTTTTCCAAAAGATACTGTGTGAATTAAAGATAAAATAAAAAGAAAACGAAAAACCATTATTTTTATGTCGGATTCGTGATTAATTGGTTCAATAAATCTTCTACGTCTTTTTCGGACACAGGTTCTTTTCGATCCCCCATAAGCACTAGCCCCATAAAAAGTCCACCCATGGCTTTAAATAAAAGTTGTGGATTAATATTGGGAAATTCGCCAGCTTTTATTCCATCATCCAACAACCCTTGGATTGTACCGTACATTCTGTTTTGATATCGTTTCCATGGCTGCTCTTCGAATGTGATCACTTTAGGTGCATTGAATAAAAACTCGAAAAGACCCGGACGATTTCTTGCATTTTCTGCGATTTTTAATAATACGTTAATAAAAGTTTTCCGTGGACTTTCATCACCTGCTATTACAGGTTCCAAACTCGCCCATAAATCTTTCCAACCATTTTCTAGAATGGCGGCAAACACTTCTTCTTTAGAATGAAAATAATAATATAGCGTGGCCTTACCAAATCCAGATTCAGAGGCGATTTCGTCCATGGTTGCCCCTTCCAGTCCCTTGGATTTGAATACTTCCAAGGCGCCAGTAAGAATACGATCTTGACGCATTTGTCTTTCTTCTAGTTGTCTTTGGGAAACAGGCATAATTGAAAATATAGTTTAATATTCGAATGGTAAGTCGAAAATTAAAATAATATCTGGATTAACTCAATAATTCTTATAGTTATTTTTTTAGGAAAAGGGCTTGAGGTGATTAAAAAAAATCCTGGGAGCCCAGAGAAAAGTCAATCCTTTTTAAGGAGAAGGTCGTATAAGCAAACCGCAACAATTAAATAAAATGATAGATAAGTCAATATTCCAAAAACCAATGTAGCTATACTGAATGAAGGAGAATAATAACGGATTCCCCAAATAGATCCAAATGTGCCAAGTACAGAAACAAATGGCTCAATCATAAGAAATGTTTTCCATCCATTTGTAATAATAGAATTCATATAAAAAAGTGTGCCCAGAAAAAAGAAAATGAAGGAGAAAGATATCAAATGTGAATGCGTTGTGAGTAACATGCCTTCTATCTCTTTGGGGTATTTATCAGGAATATCCAACTCATCTCCTAAAGTCGAACCGGCATAATGTTCGGTAGTTCCATCTGCTGTCATAGCCGTGGTTCGGTTTACATAAACCAATCCAATAGACACACCAATGGTTAACACTAACAAAAATGCAGCAAAGAAATACCGAACCTTTTCTGGTAATTCAAATAATCGAGGTAGGGAGTTATTCATTTTTTTGTATTAATAGATATTCAACAATATATGTACTGCGGTGAATCCCTCGAGTCACAGCATTTACAGAGATGGTGGCGCCACTGATCCCATCAATATCGGATCCAATTTTATAGTCTGATTCCCATGATTTACCAAAAAACTGATTCAACCAATATTGGTTCGAGACTTCTCCACCAATGGGTTCCCGATATTTTATAATATGCGATCCTTCTACCATTCCCTGGCTATCAAAGAAAACGGCATATGTGATGGGTTGGGATTTACCTTTGACATTATCCAAGTAAGCCAGTCCGATCATTTCTTCGTTCCTTGAAATTTCCCATATGTAGATCTGATCCCTCATAAATCGAAGTTGTGCACTTTTTTCCGCTGTGGATTTAATTTCTTCAGGGATGGGAATTTTTTTAAATAAAACAGAAACAGAATCTCCATAATGATCATAAATCAGAGATTCTGTTTTTTCCTTCAAGCCAGCGGTTAGGGTTGAGGCCCACACCACCAGACCTAAAAAAACAATGAGACGTCTACATAATCGTTTACGTAACATTAGTTTATCTTGAATATTGAACTGTTTCTGAATAGATGACTCATAGATTATTAAAAATTATACCCGACACCTACATTAATTAGTGTCTTTTTATCCTCTGCTGACTCAGTCTTGTGGGTACCATAATCAAATTTAAATGCCACATTTGAGATTGGCCAATAGGTTAATCCAAACCGTTGAATCGAGTAATGTTTATCTGGGTTTACTGTACCATCAGTGGTGCCACGATTATAATCAGATATCCGCAACCAAGGCATAAGTTTCCCGTCCAGCCCTACCAATCCTGCAACATTATATCCCATATCTAGATAATATCCACCGCTGGATGTATAATCGTAAGGATTATTTTCATAGGAAATATTTCCATATTCCAAAACTGCATAAATATTATTTGCGTCATATCTTAGGTTGGCTTCTGCTAAACCAAATGAAACCGTTGAATCAGGATTATTGTCAATCGGTGCATTATTCATGGTATAAGATCCGCCGATACGTAGCCCCGCAATTCCCGTGTAATTCAAAGAAACATTTTTAACCCAATCATAAGCGGTTGTTTTATAGCCTTTCCCGCGACCGCTACGAATACCTGCACCGATCCCTTCACCTTCCATATCTTCCATCAGGGCAATACGCCAATTAAAACCTAACATAAAACCATAAACTGCGAATCCATTACCAAACCAGGTGGTTGGAATGACATATTTATTGTATTCAGGACGCTCAACGCTCACGAACAAAGGGGGCTCGTGATATTCATTTATCAAACCAACTGATGGTAAGATGACACCGGCTTGAAGTCCAAACTTTTCAGTGTGATAATTGACGAATGCTTGTTCCAATTCCAGTTCGCCCTCACCATCGGCAACAAAATTATGTTCTAATTCAACTTCAGATTTGAATGACCATTTTTCTGTCCAGTTATATCCGTAATAGATAATGAAGCGATGGAAATCCAAAGTAGCCGTTGCTTCCTCATCACCGGTTTGAGCACGATTATAATGGAGTTCACCATAACCGCCAATACTGTATCCCGGTTCAAAAAAGTCATCTTGGGCCATAATCAAACTGAAAACTGCTATGGCTAAAATCAAAATACGTTTCATTTTTCCCCAATTATTACTTATTATTAATGTTATTGAGTCTGATTCTCAATAAATATTAGATAACTAAAACAAACATCACAAGTTTATTTTATATCAATATAAGTTATTTAGAATGATTTTCTATTTGGCGGTGGAAAGGACTGTAGGGCAGAAATGAAAAGTGGACAAGACATTGAAGTCAATGTTTTTAGAAATTGTGAATATCTAATAAATGGGTTTTTAATTATTTAGCCATTTAAACAAGTTGACCGAAATTGTCACCATAATGAACCCCTTCTGCAGCACGAATTCCGGATTGAAGTGCTCCCTGCATCCAACCATGGTATTCTGTAGTATGTTCACCCGCAAAGTAGACTCGTCCTTCTGTCTTTCCAATATGAGAACTGTATAATTCATTTTGCTCTTCCGAAGGGGATGCCCAGGCGCCACGTGACCAATTTTCCTCCATCCATGATAATGATAAACCTGTATCAATATTTGATTGTGCACCGGGGAAAACATTCTCCCATCGATTTATCACATTCTCAATTCTATCATTTTCAGGTAGTAAATCAATATCAGTGGCCTGCTCATACCTCAAATAAGAAAGAAGAATGCCTTTCGTCCAGTCACGATTCCAGGATGGTTGCCATATTTCTTCCGGCCAATCAGTATATCCCCACCCGTTCAATCCATCATTTTCCCAAAATCTATTTTTAAACTGAATAAAAACTCTCGTGGATGGTGCATAATAATAACCTCCATTACTGGCATCCATTTTTTCATTGGAGAGAGGTGGTGAAAATTCAATCATGTTTAATACCGGAAGGGGAACCGTACAGATTATGTAATCACAAGTATATTCGGTTCCATCAGAAACTTTTACCACAATGTCATCCTGAGTTTGGTCTATGAATAATACATCATTTGAAAAATGCACATCTTCAATAAGAGAATCAAAAAAAGCTTTTGGCAATTGATCAGTTCCGCCCAGAATTTTGCTATACTCTTTATGTTTGACAGAGCCTTCCCATGGCCGACCTTCAAGGAATTCTTCTACTGGAAGAAGAGAGCGAGTATTTTCAAAATAATTAACGTAGTATCCATCCTGGGGGTAAAAAGAATCCACCTTCAACCCAAAATAGTCTGCATATCCTAATGTAAGATCATGATCATGGGGAATTCTTACGGCACCTGCTTCTGCAAAAAGACCTTCACTAAATGGATCCCTGACTGTAAGAACACGGCCACCCACCCTGTCTCGTGCTTCAAGAATAATTACCTCATGCCCTGCTTGTTTCAATTCAAACCCCGCAACGAGTCCAGATAATCCCGCCCCGATAATAATAATTGATTTTGGGGGCTGATTGCTTTTTAACTTTCCCGGTGAATCTTCCTTTTCTTCGGGTGAATCTTCACATGAAATCATTGTCATTCCAGCTAAGCTAATTAAACTTTTGAGAAGGAATTCTCTTCTATTCATTTCAGACATTCAATATTATCCATAGAGATATTTTGAAGTTATTCTTGAATCCCAGTACATTCCCACTTATTTCCAAATGAAAAGATCACTTATAACCATCCTTTCCCTTTTTTCATTGCGGGCAGATATTGTCTATGAATCTGGTGATTTAATTGAATTTTTCGGTGGAACTGCACCTGAAAGTGCCTATAATAATTGGGTTAGTCATGTAACGGAAGGCATCGCAAGTGATGGATATAACGATTATGGTCCTGAATGGTTAGATGTGCAAACTAATGGTTTTGGACATCATAAAAAATTATCAGAATATTCCCAAACCCTTGTTTATTGGGAGACCATACTCTCCCAATTTGTTAATGGCGACACAACGCTGGTGGACTCCCTTCTACAGGATTCATTGGATTCATTTTTCTATGAATTAGTCATATTTGAAGATACAACACTCAATAAAACATTCCATCTTTTAAGAGAACAGATTGATACTTCCTTTGTAGACGTAAATCAGATTGCCATACCCGAAGATGATGTAATCGGGAGCTTTCGAAATAGCTGGGGATTGTACATTATAAATCCAAATGCTTCTCGTGAACAAGTATTGATCCAAGTTCCCCATCCCTGTGATGATTTTATTGCACCTTATATTGCCATGGATCTTTTTCTTGAAATTGATGCATTTGGATTTATGATAAATGGAACTGGCCGTGAAGTTGAATGGTCCGAAGAGGGAACCTATACGAACAGTAAATCACATTCTGATCCATCACGGTATGAATACACCATTTTTCAAAAATTTCAAGAAGCCGTAACGGAGCCTCTAATCAATGCTCAACCTCATTGGCCATTGGTATTTGCAATCCATAGTTTTGATAATGCATCTCATTCAACAAGATATTCAGTGATACTCGCGGCTGGTGCGTCGAATACTTTCACCAATAAACCTATTCGTGATATTACTGATGATCATTTTGACATTATTAATTTCACGGAAGAATTCCCTATCACGGAAAATCAATTTAATAACCCGGATCCAGTTCATGTTTCAGAATATTATGAAGCCTATTATGATGATATTTTTAATTATGACAATGGATCTACTGAATTCACTATTCGAAAATCAACGAGTCTCAATGGAATACAAAATGGTCATCAGATGACCCATCTCCAGGACTTAGTGAATGGATATTCTGTTTACGAACCTTGGGTGCAAGTAGAGATGGATGAAAAGCCCATGTTATTTGACAATTTGGATATGACTGATGAAATGGTATACTCGCAGGGGTTTTATCCAACCAACGTCCATAATTTTTCAATGATACGTGATTATTACCATCCTTTTATCCAAGCAGTCGACGACTACTTAATTCATTGGGAAACTACTTCTGATATTACTCCACCTGATTCAATTTCGTATTTGATGGCTTATAACATGGATAATCCCGATCAGGTATACTTAACATGGTCACCAGAATTTGATACTAATTTCAAATCAACTGAAATTCAATTTGATCTCGACTCTATTTCTATTAATTCGCCGATTATAGACTTCAATGATTATCCATCTTTACAATACATGCGATTAAATAATCAAACCATTAATGGGATAAATAACTCTGAACCGTGGTTTTTTAGAGTTCGCGCAACTGATCACTTCAACAATGCAGGATTCTGGTCTGTCACAGTGTCAAATATACTGCCCGGGCATAGCCCACCTGACACTATACTCATGTTTAATGAAAGTACAATCATTGAGAGCATTATCGACGAGGATATTGACAGTAACGACTATAGCGTAGATACGGTAAATGGATTGCCCGGGACAAGCCCGTCTCTTTCACTTTTTGGCAATACATGGAAGTCAGTTCAAATTAATTCTTTTTTACCAGACTCGACTACAATTCTCCAAGTCTATGCAAAGGTGGACAGCCTATCCGAAATTCAGGCAATTGGTTTTTCTGATGGAGAAAAAACACTAAGATATTCCGTGGCAGGAACAGAAATGCTGGATATTGAGGAATGGATTCCTGTTTACCAGGGAACCGGGCAAACGAGGGTTTGGAAATCCTACGACATCCCCATTGGCAATGATTGGGTCGCCTGGTTTGATTCCCTTTCTGCAATTAACGAGGTACAGTTCATCAATGATAATGATGATACATCACGGGCATCTGGAAGTATCCATTTTAGTATGATCCTTGATATTTCACCTGATTTACCAATATCACCGACTGTTCATATTGACTATTCTCTTGGTGACATAAGACTAGAAAATAACCAGGAAATGGTTTCCGCATCTTTTACATCTACAGTAATGGATTCAGATTCTTACAATTTCACATTTCACTGGGAATTTGGTGATGGTAATTCATCAAACGAGATTCACCCTTCCCACGAATATGTCGTACAAGATGACCATGATTACACCGTTATTCTCACCGTGGAGGATGAAACAGGACAACAAGGATGGGGAACAGCCATGATCCAAGTTGATCCAGGAGAGTCGTCATTTCCACTTACCCTAAATTTTGTAGGAGATATTATGATGGGACGGCGCTTCGAAGATGATGATGGGATTATTTCAACTCTTGGTGTTAATGCTCTGTACGAACCTACCTACGACATTCTTGGTCTGGCAGCCGATGTCACTGTTGCTAATCTTGAAATTCTTCTTTCAGACCAAGGGTACCCCCACCCTACGAAAAGCATAGTGTTCCGCTGTGCTCCTGAGAATGTGGGTGGACTAATCTATGCAGGTATTGATGTGGTTTCTCTGGCAAATAATCATATTATGGATTATATGGAGCCTGCAATGATTCAGACACAAAACCTTTTGAGTGAGGTAGGCATTCATCATTCAGGGGCAGGGATGAATAGTTATGAAGCTTATCTACCTGCAATGATATCGAGAAAAGGACAAACGATAGCATTTCTTTCAGTTAGTGACAGAACCGGTCAATACAATAATTATCAACCTTATCTGAATGCCGGTGAGAATAAACCCGGATTCGCTTACATGACACCTTATTATCTAAAACAGCAGATTCAATCTGTCCTAGATATTTCAGACCTCATAGTTGTTGAAATGCATAGTGGCAGTGAATATTCCTATTTCCCCGGTGGCCATTATGATTCCTATGAGCCACCTGACGGATACGAATCAATGCGACTAAACCCGGCAAGTGAAATTGGCTTTTCGGAAGATCCGCTCATGGGCATGGAAGTTGAAGATTATTCGCCACGATTGGACCGACCCCAAATGTGGGATCGTGCGATCCGCCAATTTGCCATCGACGAAGGCGCCGATGCTGTCATTGTTCATCATCCTCATATTATTCAGGGTTTAGAGATTTATAACGGGAAAATGATCGCACATTCACTGGGAAATTTCATTTTTGATCTTAATTACCCGGAAACATACCCATCCATGATTCTCAATACAGAAGCTGATGAATCTGGATTCACAGGATATTCCATCACACCGATATATATTGATGATTATTTAACTGTTCCTGCCTTGGGTGAATTAGCAAACTACATTCTAGATCATATCGCCATGCGATCCCGGGAATTGGACACCTATGTTCATGTGAATCCAGAATCAAATCGAGGGATAGTTATTATGGATACGTTGGCATTTTCCAGCCAAGAATTAGATTATAACATTTGGGATCCAATATGGAAAGAAACATTACTTGAAGGTGAACCTTACTTTGTTTCAAATCCATTATCCATTCCGAATGCAGGAAGCCTGTCAAAAATCACAGGTGGTTTTCAACCTATTACCCATTATCGTTTAGGTCGGGAAAAGATCTGGATGAAAAATTTCGAAGACGAGGGCAGTTCGCTCTGGAATTTTAATAGTAATAGTGAATTCCTTCAGGATTCTATTTTTCGTCGGGGTGAAACCGCTGCATCTCAAATACGATATGATTATGCACAGGATAACATTATAACTAATCTTGAGGACAGGATGCCCTTCAAGAATGAATTTGATCATACGATTCACGGATATATCAAAACAGAAAACGGAAAAAATGTCACTTTACAAATCCAACTTTCTGAAGGCAGATCGGGAGAAAGTATTCTAACTTCATCCATGAGTGATTCTGTTCAAGGGACAAAATTTTGGAGGCCTTATTGGGGAGATGTTCCAAGCCATGAGGATGCGAATTTTTTTGATATTCGAATGAACACAGGTATACCGGATACGGGAAAATCACAAACATGGTTTGACGATGTGGGACTGGTGGAATGGGACAGTCTACAGCCCTTTGAAGAATTTCCTATTTCAGTTATGCATCCAAATGATTTTAACTATATCCAGGTTTATGCAACTCAAACACCCGTTGCTATGGCTGGTATTCAAATGACAAATACAATTATCGGTGATCTACCTTCTCTAGATGCAATTCCAAAAGCCGCCAACCCTGTGATTATAGCACCTGGGAAAGTTCATTTTTATGATAAATCGAAAGGAGCCGTAGGAAATTGGCATTGGGTTTTCATGGATCAAATAAATGTTTATAATCAGCACCCCACCTTCCATTTCTTTAATCCCGGGATTCATGAAGTATCCCTTACTGTAACTGGACTTAATGGCGAAACGGATACAGACTATATTACCATAGTGGCCTTATCCGGTGATGCTGAAGAGTACAATCTTGGCGATGTGAACGGCGACGGCAGTTTGACCGCAGTGGATGTCCTATTGTGTGTTAATTATATAATTGGATTGGTTAACCTTGAGCCGGAAGAATTTCTTGCTGCTGACGTGGATGGAAACGGAGCGATTAATATCTACGACGCATTGGTAATCGCAGATTTGTTTAACTAATCCAATTCTTCCGGTTCCCAGTCATAATAATTAGGATCCGGGCCAGCCCCAATTAAAATATTAAAAATGTCTTCTTCCATTGATCCTATAGGTGATTCTATAATTCGTCCTAATTCTTTACCTTTTTTATAAATTATAATTGTAGGAACATGATGAATATTTTTTCCGTCTTCCAATCCATGTCCACTTTTTTTATCCCGGTCAAGTGTAATCAGGTCCATTTCCCTAGATGGAAATCCCATTCCATCCAAAATTTTATAAAGGCGAGGAACTTCTCTTCGGCTGTCTTCGCACCATGTCCCCAGAAATGTTTCAATATCAATTTCTTTTAAAAAATCTTTTGATGCTGTGATTAATTCTTCATCACCGCCATACTCACTATATTCTTCTTCAAACCATTCCCCATAATGCCCCACGGTTAAGTCTGATCTTTGGGCAATTCCTACTATCATGGGATCACCTGTCTTTTCATCTATGGATGTTTTAAGATTTTGAGATGGTAAAATTGTTAGACTAATCATAAAATAATAAATGAAGTTCATAGTTTATTCCTATGATTCATTAAGTAAATATAAGAATTCATTCAAATTCGAAATCACTTTTCTACCGGTTTTTTCCAATCGCTTTCTGCTCACATGGCCATGCTCCACTAATACGCAATCAATGGACATAACTTCAGCGACTTCACTATCATGAACTGTATCTCCAACCATTATAATTTCATTTGAATCATAACTAATTTCATCCATCCACGCCACGCCCAAGGCTTTTTTCCCCGTAGCATATTGATTATCGATTCCCAATATTTTGATAAAATAGTCTGATAAATTATGGTTTTTTATCCAATCAGTTAAAAAATCCTGTTTCCCAGCTGATAATACTGATTGAGTCCGACCACTTTCTTGAATCTTTTTTAAAACCGGGATTGAATCTGAATGTAATTCAACACGGGAAAAATTATTTCCGTAATAAGTGACAAATTCATCACCTGCTATATGGAATGGCTCTTTGCTAAAGTCAAAACCCACTTTTTTATAATAATCTTCAACAGGGAAAGAGAAAACATCTTTATATTTTCCTTCAGTGAGCATTGGAAGATTGCGTTTATTTAATGCCTGATTAATGGCTTCCACGCAGAGCCATCGGTCATTTAACAGTGTTCCATTCCAATCCCAAATGATATGATTATATATCTTCATAAAATTGGTAGGAAACTTCGGGCAGATAAAATATAAAAGGGATAATTTTTCGCTCCCATGGAATCATTATTTATTAAAAATTTATCCTACCGCCTTTCAAAAGATCTACCCGGGAAATCGGCCCACAATATTATGATGGTAACGCCACGGCTTCCATTCCCTAAGATTAATTTGGTTAAAAAAGGAATTCCAGCATCAGTTCTAATCCTTTTATTCCCAAAAAATAATCAATGGCACTTTTTCCTAACCAAACGAACGGATACTGTCAATCATCATAAAGGCCAAATTTCCCTCCCGGGAGGAGTTGTGGAAACGGGCGAATCACTTGAAGGTGCAGCATTGAGAGAAACCCATGAGGAGATTGGGGTGGATAAAAAAAATATACACCTGATTGGTTCACTCTCATCTTTTTATATTCCTGTATCTGGATTTGAAATGTTTCCATTTATTGGTTGGGTAAAAAACGAACCGGAAACATCTATCCATGATAAAGAGGTAGATCGAATATTTTCTTCTTCAATCAAAGAATTCATGCTTGACAAAACACAAAAAACTAAAAAAGATACTCTAAGAGGTTTTCCTGTCAATATACCTTATTTTGATATAAACGGAGAAACAGTTTGGGGGGCCACATCCATGATTTTGGCTGAATTTAAATTAATCTTAAAGGAAATTTTATGAGTCTGGGGCAATGGTTGAATTCTTTATCTTCTGTGGATCACGGTATTTTATTTGCGATTTTTCTTGTGGGTATTTATTTCAGTTATGCAACGCTGGAATTCTTAATCGAATTTTATGATAACAAAAAGAAACACAGCAAATTCAGGGTTCACTTTCGAGTTACACCTGCGGCACTTATATTTTTTGGGTTTATATATAGCCTTATCATCCACCAGATATTAAAGGCTATGTTCAACTTTATTCCCTAATCTATTTCTTTTTCCGCCGTGCCAACGCCATAGCTTTCCAGGCAAGATTAGGCATTTTTTCAAGTGCATTAAATTGTCCCGCTCCTTTTAGCCACTCACCTCCATCCATGGTAATCACTTCTCCATTCATGTACGCGGATTCATCCGCCATGAGATAGGATGCTAAATTTGCTAACTCATCATGTTCACCAAATCGTTTTAAAGGAACTCTTTCCATCATCTTTTTCTCAATATTCAGTCCTGGTGGGACCAATCTTTTCCAAGCACCTTTTGTAGGAAATGGCCCCGGGGCAATAGCATTAGTACGGATTCCATATTTCGCCCATTCCACAGCAAGAGATCGCGTCATAGCCAAAACCCCACTCTTTGCACAGGCAGATGGCACTACATACCCTGAACCAGTGAAAGCATAAGTTGTAACAATATTTAGAATAACACCACCTCCAGAGTCACGCATTGTTTTCCCGGCAGCCTGGGTACAATTAAATGTCCCAACCAATACAATATCAATAATGGTCCGAAAGGCATTTTCAGATAAATTTTCTGTGGGTGATATAAAATTCCCGGCAGCGTTATTAAGAAGACAATCAATTTTCCCGAATTTATCCATAGCCTTCTTGACCATTTCGGTTACTTGATCCGAATGACGAATATCTGTGGAAACTGTTAATATTTCCGCTCCCGTTTTATCATTGATATCACGGGCAGCTTCATCTAAAACTTCTTGTCTTCGACTCGTAAGCACCAAATTTGCACCTAATTCACCAAATCGTGTTGCCATGGACTTTCCCAGCCCGGTACCACCACCGGTAATAATAATTGTTTTATTTTTTAATAGGTCATTTTTAAACATACGGTTTACTCTTAACTTTGAAAAGGTTTGTCCCAACGGCTAAATTCAATCTGCATGATTAAATCTTACACCATAACTTTTAAATGAAACAACAGCGAAACTGAAAAATGTCAAAAAATCTTGCCAAGATATTTGTATTAGATACCAATGTGATTCTTCATGATGCCACTTGTATTCACCATTTTGAAAATAATGAGGTGGTCATCCCCATTTCCGTTTTGGAAGAATTGGACCAATTCAAGCGTGGGAATGAACAAATTCATTTTAATGCTCGTGATTTTCTCAGAAGTCTCGATGACCTTTCCACAGGATCTGATGATAGCGAACTAAAAGACGGTGATGGCAAGATCCGAGTCGTGGTAAACCACAATTGGCATCCTGATGTGGAAGCATCTTTTCAGGATGATTGTCCGGACCATCGTATCATCAACTGTGCCTATAAGCTTCATATTGATAATCCAGACCGAGAAATAATTCTTGTAACGAAAGATACAAATATGCGATTGAAATCCAGATCTTTGGGATTAAGTGCAGAAGATTATTCCCGGGATTCTATAGAAGATGTGAGGCAGGTTTACACAGGAAGTCGGCTTATAGAAGATGTTGACTCTAAAGAAATAGATGTACTTTATGCCTCTTATGGAGTAGATGGAGGCGAGATCAATTGTGTGATCGACCCTATGGCAAATGAAAATTTCATTCTTCGAAATGGACAAAAATCCATCTTAGCTAGATTTGATCCCTTTGATAATAAAGTGGTTCGTGTGGATAAGCCCACAGCTTACGGTATTAAGCCGAGAAATGCCGAACAATCATTCGCCCTTCATATGCTTATGGATAATCGAATTCAATTGGTTTCCCTTTCGGGGAAGGCTGGGACAGGAAAAACATTACTAGCCCTGGCAGCAGCTTTGGAATTGCGGTCTGAATATCGCCAGATCTTTTTGGCGCGACCTATTGTACCTTTGAGCAATCGCGATCTTGGTTTTCTCCCTGGCGATATCCAATCCAAGCTGGATCCATATATGCAGCCGTTATTTGATAATCTGTCTGTGATACGCCACCAGTTCAAATCAAATGATAAACGATCCATTAAGATAAATGAATTGCTTGAACAAAATAAATTATTGATTACGCCATTGGCTTACATCCGGGGCCGGAGTCTCCAAAAAGCATTTTTTATTGTAGATGAAGCCCAAAACCTGACACCCCATGAAGTCAAAACTGTCATCACCCGGGCTGGTGAAGGAACAAAGGTTATTTTCACCGGTGATATTCATCAGATCGATCATCCGTACCTAGATAAACGATCCAATGGACTCACTTATCTAATTAGCCGAATGAAAGGACAGGATGTATTTGCTCACATTACACTGGAAAAAGGAGAACGAAGTGAACTGGCAGAGCTAGCCAGCAATTTGCTGTGAAGTGTAGTCACCAAGATTACGAAGGAAAACTAAGAATTGAAATTTGTATTAGATTTTAGTGATTCTTATCGCTCATCATAGTTAAAAATTAATCCCCGAAGACCTCATTCACTTTCTTTTCCACTTTTTCTTCAACAATATTTTTTGTGGATTTTTTAACATCTTCAAGAGACTCCGAAGCAGCATTCTTTGCCTTCTCAACACTTTCTGAAACAGACTCTTTTAGTTCTTCCAGATTCTGTGGAACCTCTTGGTCTGTGTAATTCAAATAAGCCACATAGAGCACCAAAAGAACCCCAATGGTAAAAACCAGTTTAATGATCTTTTTAATGATAGCATATACCAGCAAGATTACCAGCACTCCGGCGATAGCTGTGTAAACAGGATTCGAAAAAATAGTATCAATTGTATTTTCCATGATTGAAATCTAAATAAGTAATAGGTACAGGTTTAACTGAATTCTGATTAATTTTTTAAATGCGACATACCTTATTAATCCTAATTGTATCCTTACTTTCAGGGCAATCCAAATACCCGGCTGATTCTCTTTTAGCATCTTCTAATATTCCTATTATACATAAGATTGGATTACTGCCTATTGCCGGATGGCAGCGTATTTCCTACAACACCAATTTATTCAACTGTCAGTTCTATCCCAGTTGTTCCAATTATGGTGCGGATGCAATTCAACAGTTTGGTGTGATTCGCGGAGGAGCCATGGCATCAGAACGAATAACTCGCTGCAATCCATTTGCTTTTCATTATCACTTAAAATTAAGACGTCCCTTTCATGACCCTGATGGGCGATTGGTAGATCCAGTGATTCAATCATCAAACCCAGAATCGAGAAAATCTCCATTGCTGGCTGGACTTATGTCAGCGATCCTTCCTGGGTCAGGGCGCATTTATGCAGGCCGGGCTTTGGATGGGATTATGGGCATGTGGATGATGTATTTGGTTGGAAATTCAGCCTATAATGCCATCAAAAAAGAACGCCCCATTGCTGGTCCTCTTTTTGGGATCGCAGCCGGATTTGTATATCTCGGCGAGGTTTATGGTGGCTGGCGTGCAGCGAAATATTATCGATATTCAGAGAAGAATATTGATGAGAATTCTTTTCGAATGCCAAAGTGAATCCGTAAAATTTAATACTTATTATTAAATAATTACGCCACCGTAGCTCAGTTGGTAGAGCATTTCATTCGTAATGAAGGGGTCGGAGGTTCAAATCCTCTCGGTGGCTCATAAAAATTAATAGACTTCTACTTCTAATAAATCAACTTCAAAAATTAAGGTGGCACCCGGTGGAATTACGCTTGCACCCTGGTCTCCATATCCCAATTCCGGAGGGATGGTCAATTTTCTTTTTCCGCCAACTTTCATTCCTTTCACACCTAGGTCCCAGCCTTTTATAACCGAGCCTACACCTAGGGTAAATGTAAATGGCCCTCGCCCTGGATTAAACGATGAATCAAAAACGGAGCCATCTTCTAATGATCCCGTATAATTCACAACCACTTTATTATAATCTTGTGCTTCTGCTCCTTCACCCACTACAAGATCTTCAATAATGAGTCCATTCCCCATTTCTTCTGTATTTCCTTTATTACATCCCGTGCCAAAAATAAGCACGGTTGATAATATTATTATGTGAGAGATTTTCATACTATGTTCGTTCTTAGTCTGATAAATAATAGCTGTAAATTTACCGTCTTATGAATTCACCACAAACGCTATTCGATACACATCTGCCACCTCTGGCTGAAAGAGTTCGGCCAAAAACTATTGATGAGTTCTATGGCCAAGGGCACCTCGTCGATGATGGTAAAATTCTACATCGCCTATTGGATCAATCTGCCTCTTTTTCAATGATTTTCTGGGGACCACCTGGAACGGGAAAAACCACTCTAGCCCGTATGATTGCAAAATCTTCTGATGCGAAAATCCGTGAATTGTCTGCAGTTTCCAGCGGCGTGAAAGACCTCCGGGAAGTAATTACATTTGCAAAAAGTAATCGTGAAATGGGACAAAAAACGATCCTATTTATTGATGAGATCCACCGCTTCAGTAAAAGCCAGCAGGATGCCCTGCTTCATGCTGTAGAAGATGGCACCATCACCCTCTTTGGTGCTACTACGGAAAATCCATCTTTTGAAGTGATCTCCCCTCTGCTCTCTCGCTGTCGTGTTCTCACGCTGAAGTCTTTGGAAAAGAGTCATTTGCAAAATATTTTAAAT
Organism: uncultured bacterium; assembly: GCA_963980675.1. Classification (GTDB taxonomy): domain Bacteria; phylum Fidelibacterota; class Marinisomatia; order Marinisomatales; family UBA1611. Next base: position 21,333 of record CAXCBH010000003.1, read on the forward strand.
AATGTTTTTGACAAAGATGTGATTTTATCCAAAAGTTCCATAACCATAAAGGATTCAGAAAAAGATCTGCTTATTTACTCTTCCGGTGGTGATGCACGGAAAATGCTCAATACTTTGGAAGTCGCTACCAATCTTATTGGCGGAAAAGGACAGATCACTGAAGAGATACTGGATGAAGCGATTCAGTCCAAAACATTGATCTATGATAAACAGGGCGAATATCATTACGATACGATCAGTGCTTTTATCAAATCAGTACGCGGGTCCGATCCGGATGCAGCATTGTATTGGCTGGCTGTCATGCTGGAAGGAGGAGAAAAACCGGAATTTATCGCTCGGCGGCTCATTATTCTAGCATCGGAAGATATTGGTAACGCCGATCCAAACGGGCTTACGCTGGCCACATCAGGATTCCAGGCTGTCCATATGATTGGAATGCCGGAAGCATCATTAATCCTGGCACAAGTCACAACCTACCTCGCCAGTGCACCAAAATCCAATGCCAGTTACAGAGCAATCAAAGCGGCCACACAAGCGGTAAAAGAATCCGGAACTCCTTCTGTGCCATTGCATTTACGGAATGCACCAACAGACTTGATGAAAGACATGGATTACGGCAAAGATTATCAATACCCTCATTCACAACCGGATCATTTTGTAAATACGAATTATTTCCCCAATGGTGAAACAAAAACTTTTTATAGTCCTACAAATCAGGGTCGCGAAGAATGGATCCGCAATAGACTGAAATCTCTTTGGAAAGATCGTTATCCTGAAAAATGATTATTATAAATCCATATTCATTTTCTAAACCGCCCCTTTCATACAATGCGTGTAAAGGGTGGAACAGAGACATGGTATTAAACAAATCCTGGAAAATTTTATTCTTTACTTTATTTTTTATTTCTCTTTCTTTTGCTGATGATAATCGTTTGCGTTTAAAAAAAGCAAATGTACTAGAAAATAAAACCATCAATGGGGAAGCAGTAAAATTCATTTCCGGTAATGTGATTTTTACCAAAGGATCATTAACCCTTAACTGCCAGGAAGGCCGTCATTATGAAAAAAATGATTTAGCTATTTTATATCGGCGTGTTTCCGCAATTCAAGAAGGACGTACGCTTACTTGCGATACGCTTAAATTCTTCTCCGCTGAAGATCGTATCTTAAGCATCGGGAGTCCCCACGTCTGGGACCCTGATTACGACTTAAAAGCTGATACAATTACTGTTTTCACGGAACAGGACAGCGGTGTCGCATTAGGAAATGTCCTGCTGATTCAAAAGGGACAAATTATTTCAGCGGATCGGATCGAATACCAGAAAAATCCGGAACAGGATGGTGTCTCTTACACGGCAATTGGGAATGTTATGATCGAAGATTCATCTCGAATCGCCACCTGCGGTAAAGCCAAATATGATCGCTCCAACGAAATGACAACTTTAGAGATTGAACCTGAAATTAAAGATAATGGCCGTATCCTTTCGGGTGAAAAAATTGTGCTGACTTATTTCGAAGAAGAATTAAAAAAACTCCATATTCCAAAAAAGGCCTTTGCTTTGACTCCCATAAATGGATATCAGCAATCAAAAGTGGATTCCCTAAATTTTGGTGATACATTGGCATTTCAAGATGATATGGGAGGTTCCGTTCTTACCAGCTATTTCAAAAATGGAACGCTTGATTCTCTCCGCATCGAAGGGATGGCAAAAACATTATATCATGTGTTTGAAGATTCCATTTACCAGGGTAAGAATAATGCTTCCGGCGATACAATTATCATGACATTTCTAGAAGATGAGTTGGATCGGTTGCGAATCATTGGAGGATCCAAAGGGAAGTATATCCCCGATTCTGTATCCACTGATATGGATTCCCCTGTTATTTATACAGCAGACAAGATTCAATATCGCCTGAAAGATGAAGAGTCAGATTTTGAAGGTCAGGCCAATATCAAACACGAAAATTCGAATCTTGAAGCTGGGTTTATCACAGTAAACTGGCAAACCAATATGCTGAGTGCTATTCCGAAATTGGAAAGCGATACCTTGAGTGAACCCATTTTCCCCGTCATCAAAGAGAAGGGGAAAGACCCCATGAGTGGCGATGGTATGACTTATAATCTGAATACAAAGAAGGGCCGGGTAACCAAAGGTCACACCAAAGCAGATGACGGGTTTTATACTGGAAACCAGATCAGGAATGAAACTAAAAAAGTTTTCTATATTGAAAATTCTACATACACGACTTGCGATCTGGATACAGCACATTTTCATTTTGAATCGACAAAAATGAAAGTTATCCAGAATGATGTAGTCATTGCCCGCCCCATCATTCTTCATTTGGGACAAATACCCATTATGGGTCTTCCCTTGGGGATATTTCCACATAAAGGTGGTCAGCGGCATTCGGGCTGGATTATGCCTTCCTATGGAGATAGCAAAAATCGGGGACAATACATTCAGGGGCTTGGATTTTTTTGGGCACCTAGTGAGTATTGGGACTCAAAATTCACCATGGGATTTGGAGACCAACAGGGTGCTATTTTCAATATGCAAAATGCCTATCGAGTTAGATATAAATTCAATGGCCGTATCAATATTAGAAATACACAAGACCTTTTGGGGACCAACAATATCACGGATATAAAAGATTCTCGGAAAAGCTCCACAGTACTTAATTGGAACCACACTCAAAAACTCCGTTATGATCAATCTTTCAATGCCAAAGTAACGTATTCTACCAGCGGCGATTATAATAAAGTTCATGGTCAGAGCGAAGCAGAAAGAATGAATCAAAAATCTATTTCCAATGCGTCATATTCCAAGCGCTGGCCTAAAGCAAAAAATTCCATTAGTGCCAGTTATTATTCCAATCGCGACTTGCTTATCGATGATAAAATAAATCCAACCAGTCCATATTACGTAACACCAACAAGGGCGGAAACTCAGCTTAATATTGTGAATCGTACCTTTCCAAAATTCTCATTTCGCCATGGGCAGAGCAACCTGTTTCCTACAGCTGCGAAAGATAAAAAATGGTTCAACACTATTGCATATAATTATGGC
>CAXCBH010000004.1:0-24354 GCA_963980675.1 uncultured bacterium
GCCATAATTACATTGTTACCTAAAATACAATCATGAGCTACATGTACATAAGCCATGAGTAAGCAATCTGAGCCAATTTTTGTTTCACCCAGAGCTTTAGTGCCACGATTGACTGTAACGAATTCTCGTATAGTTGTTCGTTCGCCAATGATTGTGTTTGTTAATTCACCACCAAATTTCAGATCTTGAGGAATTTCACCAATAGAACTAGAATGAAAAACTCTGCAGTCTTTACCAATGGATGTATTTTCACCAACAGTTACATGATTTCCAATGGTTGTATTATCACCTAGAAAGACATTTGCTTGAATTATGGAGAAAGGCCCAACACAAACATTGGTACCCAGTTCGGCAGACGGATCAATTAGTGCCGTTGGGTGAATAGAATTGGAAATATTATACCTCTGGGCGATCTACAATATTTGCAGAAAGGAAGGCTTCGGCCACAAGTTTATCATCTACAAAACATTTGCCATGGAATTTACAAATACTGAGTTTTTTTCTTACAAGATCCATATAAATCTTGAGTTGGTCACCCGGAATAATTGGTTTTCTAAACTTTGCTTTATCAATAGTTGAAAAAAGCATATTTTTTGATAGTGGATTTTCCACCTGGCTCAACATTAGAAATGCACCGGCCTGTGCCATGATTTCCAATGAAAGGACTCCCGGCATTATCGGTTGATTAGGAAAATGGCCTTGGAAATATGGTTCATTTATAGTCACATTTTTAATAGCAACTAAAGATTTCCCCGGATCTATCATTTCTAATTTATCAATCAGAATAAATGGATAACGATGAGGAAGAACTTTTATAATGTCATTTATTTTAAAAATAGTCTTTTGTGAAAAATCAGTCATTTATTTTCTCTGTCCATAATTCAGCCAATTCTTTGGCATATTTCTTTTTAAGTTTTTTTACAAATTCTACATTGCTGGCATGACCGGCACGAGCTGCGGTTACATGACCTTTAATGGGTACACCTAACAAGGCAAGATCTCCAATCAAATCTAAAGTTTTATGGCGAACAGGCTCGTTCTTAAAACGAAGAACTTTCCCATTCAAAATACCATTAGCACCTTGGATAATGGTATGCTCAATGCCAAACAAATCCCTTAATCTATCAATCTCTGAAGTATCAATTTCCTTATCAACGATTACCACAGCATTGTCTAAAGCACCTCCTTTAATAAGCCCCTGTTCTTTCAACATTTCGACTTCACTTAAAAAACAAAATGTACGGGCAGGTGCTACTTCAAAGGCAAAATCTTCTTCCATATTATAGATTGCTTCATACTGGGTTCCTAGTGCCGGGAGAGGATATTCTACCATAAATGTAATTCTGAATCTATCCGAAGGAATTACGTGAATATCAATGTCACGATAGGGATTTGTATAGTTGACCGCCCGTGTAATTTCTAAAACTTTTCTTTCTTGTTTTTGAATTTTGATCCCGGCTTTAATCAAGCATTCCACAAAATCTTTAGCACTGCCATCCATCACAGGCGGTTCTTTGCCTGTAAGTTCAATAAGTATGTTATCGATTCGGAGACCACTCACAGCAGCTAATGCATGCTCCACCGTGTGGATGCGAACATCATTTTCTTCTATAGTTGTCCCCCGAGAAATATCCACTACATGGTCAATATCTGCTTTTACCTCTGTCGTGGATGAAATATCAGACCGCACAAACCTGATACCATAATTTTCCGGTGCTGAATGAAATGTAATACTTGAATCAACACCAGTATGAAGTCCAACCCCTTGGCAGGACTGACTTGTTCTAATCGTTCTTTGTTTTCTTTCCATTCTGAAATTTACCCCTTTTTCCGATCTTGCAACAATTGGTCAAGCTTTTGATTCATCCTAGTGATGTCGTGTAATTGGGCTTCTCTTTTATTATGCTCTCTAATCTCTCGAGCGGGAAAACCAGCATAAACTTTCCCACCTTCTAATGATTTTGTTACACCAGATTTTGCGGCGAAAACTGAATTTGAGCCAATTTTTACATGCGGCGCAATACCCACTTGCCCTGCAAACGTGCAATAATCGCCAATCTCTGTACTGCCTGCTACAGCAAAACCAGCTGTTATCAAGCATCCTTTTCCAACTTTTACATTGTGAGCAATATGAACGAGGTTGTCAATTTTTGTCATATCTCCAATGGATGTGACGCCAATTGTAGCACGATCAATTGCACAATTTGAACCAATCTCAACATCATTCCCAACAATAACGTTCCCCGTTTGTGGGATTTTTTCATGGAGGTTATTTTCCGTTACATATCCGAAACCATCACATCCTATGGCTGTCCCACTATGAATTATGCAATTATCCCCAATTTTTACATTATGATAAATCGTTACATTTGGTTTTAAGGAGCAATGTGTGCCAATTACTGCTCCATTCCCAATCACAACATTTGCACCAATAATTGCATTATCAGCAATAGATGCTCCAGATTTAATCACAACACCTGCATCGATAAAAATATTTTTACCAACAGAAGCGGTTGAATCAATCACTGCTGATTTATGTATGGATGGTTCAATTGATTTCTCAGGGAAAAAGAGTTTGAGCGTTCTAGCCATGGCTAATTGAGGATTGGATACAACAATACCATTTTTACCATTTAAATGATCCTCATTACTGACAAAAATAGCTTCAGCCTGAGTTTCAGTTAAAAATTGTTTATACTTAGGATTCCCCAGAAATGTAATAGTACCAGGTAAACTATTTTGTATTTCAGAAACTCCTGAAACATTTATATCTGGCTTCCCTATTACTTTTCCATCCACATAGGCAGCAATCTCACGAAGAGTGAGCTTCAAGACAAATTACTTATCGGAACTTAGGTTCCGAAGCTCATGCAATACATCATCCGTCATATCATATTTCGATTTGAAATACAGCAATCCAACAGATGCATCAATGATATAATCATAGCCACCGTCAATAGCAACTTTGTCTACGGCTTTTTTCACTTTCCCAAGAATCTCATATTCCATTTGAGCCTGTTTCTTCATGAGTTCACCCTGCGGGCCGATCTTTTCAGCTTGGTAGTTTTGGATAGAACGTTCCATTTGTTCAAGTTCCTGACGGATACTTTCACCTTTATCCAATGCCATAAGACGCTTTATTTCATAATCCTGTTTCAGACTGTCCATTTTCACCACCATCTGGTCAAATTCAAATTGGACTTTCCTGTATTCAAGTTGAAGTTGCGATTCCGCTTCTTTGAACTCTTCATATTCTGTACGGATTCTTTCCGATAAAATATATCCGATCTTTAATTGGGCTGACGTCACAGAGGTCAGTCCTATAAAAGTTAAAATAAAGAGTATGTTACGTAAGGATCCTTTCACGGTTTCCTCCTTGTTTTTTAAAATTGTTGTCCAAATGTAAGTGTTGTTTTCCAGCCAGATTCAGGAATACGGTCAAAACCATAACCGATATCAAATCCTAGCATGCCAATCATTGGCATAAAAAAGCGAATACCTGCACCAGCAGAACGCTTCATATCGAATGGGCCACTTCGAGGAAGGCTTAATCTTTCCATCAAATCAGTTGATGACCAAACATTACCCATTTCTGCAAAAAGCAGTCCATAAACTACAGGATTTTCTGCGAATGGTACCCTGAATTCTGTTCCGAATTTAACCATCGTATTCCCACCAATAGGGCTTCCTGACGGATATGAGGTAAGTGGCCCTACACGGTTATCATCATATCCCCGTAGAGGATTACCATAAGGAATTCCGTTCCCCCCCATAATAAATCGATCATTCCAAGGAATGAATGAAAGTGTCCCATCTTTTACAGCAGGTAGTTCCTTAACCACTCCAATTTTCATGGAATTCATTAAAACAAATTTCCAGAATGTAGGTGTGTACCATTCCAGATTTAATATGTGCTTATGAAAATTTTCATCCCCACGAAGTATCCAACCTGAGAGTGTTGATTTAAGAGAGAACAACGATCCCATTGTTGAGAATTCGGGGTGATCGCGACTATCACGACGGATTGTTTGAGAAAAATTGATCCCATCTGATGTCTTTTGTCCACCGGCATATCGGTCAAGATCATCTTGGCTTCCTTCATACATTTTTCGAACAATTTGAAAGGACCAGGTTCCACGGAAAAAATCATCAGGCCATTTAAAAATCCGTCCCCAAGTTACTGAGCTTCCAGCCATAGTATAATCAATGGGCGCTGAATACATTGATGAGCGACCACGGAAAGTATAGAAGAGAGATCCCCCAATAAGATTCTTGGTATCGTTTACCATGGGATCAGTAAAACTAATACTGGCAGACTGGTATTTAGGACGATCGGCGTTTGGATTGTAGCCCATATTATAATTCGTACCAACATTAAAACTTAAATTAAGGCTCTGTCCTTTTCCGCGGAAATTCGGGAGTGCCAACCCACCACCCCCCGTCATACCATAGGATTGGGTATAACCCATATTCGCGTTTGCCTGTCCAGCTGGTTTTTCTTCTACTGTGATTTCTAAGTCTACCTTGTCTTCGGCCACAGGCACCACGTCTGGTACAACATTCGCAAAGAAGTTCAACATCATGACCTCTCGATGACTACGCATCAACCTTCCTCGATTAAACACATCACCAGGAAAAACCCGCAATTGCCGACGAATTACATTTTCTCTTGTCCGGGTATTACCTTTAATGGCAATATGATTGATGTAAACTTTGTGATTTTCTGTTAATATAAAATGGATATCTAACGAATCTTCACCTACGGGTGTGATCTCAGGTTCAATCCGGCTGTAGATATAACCACGATCCATATATAAACCCTGGACACGATCAAAAACTGCAAGGTTAAAATCTTCATCACTATATCGATCACCCGATTCCAACCCTAAGGAGCGTTGAAGCATTTCTTCATCGAAGAGGGTCATACCTTCCCACGAAAAATGTCGGTACTTATATTGTGGTCCTTCATCAACGGTTACAACCAAATTCAACATCTTTTTGTTTTCACTAAACTGAATAGTATCACTAACGATTCGAAAATCCCTATAGCCTTTATTCCGATAGTACGTGGAAACAAGATTCAAGTCTTCATCAAATTTTTTATCATCAAATGTGGATCGCCAGAACATATACCAACGTTGCTGTTTGGTCTCCTTCATAGTCCAGCGTAGTCTTAAATCTGAATAAGATTCATTACCTTCAAAAATAATTTTTCCAGTCTTAATCTTATTATTTTCTTGTATGTTGAAAACCACATTTCGAACTAGGTCTTTTGCTCTACCATCAAAAAGTGTGGATTCTTCCACAGGAATTTCTAATACAGGATTGATTTCCGCATTCAAATACCCTTTTTCTTCATACAACTCTTTGATTGTTTTTGCAGTCTCATGAAGCGTGTTAGGCCTGAGTCGCTGGCCTTTGGACAAACTAATCTCATCTTCAAATTTGCGGTCTTTTATTTTTTTATTCCCATCATAAGACAAATCGCCCAAAATAAAATTTTCTTTCACCAAAATCGTCAAAGATAATCCTTCATCTGTCTCATTATCATATCGTAATTGAATATCCTGAAAAAGTCCTAATTGCCATAGTCTTTTTATGGCTCGAGGAAATTCTGCTTGTGAAATGGTTTGTCCTTCACGAAGTCCGGCTGTAAAAAGAATAGTATTCTCAGATGTAACGGCATTCCCTTCTACATTCACACTGACTAATGTGATATCAGCTGGAATTCCTTGGGCAATCCCAAGAGTTAAACTCAAAATAAAAATAAATAAATTTTTCATATTTTAATTGTTTACCTGTTCGCTAACCTTTCCAAATCGTCGTTCTCGTGATTGATATTCTAATATTGCTTCTATGAGAGCATCTTCACGAAATGCAGGCCAAAAGGTTTTCGTCATTATAATTTCTGAATAAGCACATTGCCATAATAAAAAGTTACTTAAACGATACTCCCCACTGGTGCGTATCAATAGATCTGGGTTAGGCATGTCTGATGTTGAAAGCGTATTGGAGAAAATAGTTTCATTTATTTCATCCAATTTTAAATCACCATTTTTAACTTTTTTTGCAATAGCTTGAACTGCTGAAACCATTTCCTGGCGACTTCCATAATTCAATGCAAGACAAAGGTTCAATCCTGTATTGTTTTTGGTTATCTCGATTCCATCAAAAATCCCTTTTTGCGTGGATTTCGGTAATTTCTTCAAATCACCGATTGCAGTAAAACGAACATTATTTTTATGTAGTTCTCTTACTTCCGCACTAATGGTTTTTAATAGAAGTGTCATGAGAGCACTCACTTCAGCTTTGGGACGTCGCCAATTCTCTGTAGAAAATGTATAGAGCGTCAGGTGTTTTACACCGATCTCTCCACAAGCACGAGTAATCTCTCGAACTGAATTGACTCCTTCCTTATGTCCTGCGACCCTCGGTAAAGAACGCTCCTTTGCCCAACGACCATTGCCGTCCATAATAATGGCAATATGTTCTGGGATATGCCCACCTAGGATATTTTCTTTCATTGATTGTGTCATAATAATAAGGAAAAAAGCGGGCGAAATTAACCTAGGCAATAATCGGATACAACCGAGTTACCATAGCTCATATCTCCCTGAGTTTGCAGTAGTACGGATGAACCAACTTTCCATTCCTTGTTCATTTAATCAAGAGAAAATAAAAGATTTTGAGCTACTTGATGATAGAGTTGCCCCAATGAGGAATCTGGATCTTTTTGTGCCACAGGAACTCCGGCATCGGTTGCAGACATAATTTCAGGTGAAATCGGTATTTTACCTAGAAGAGGAACACCAAGTCGTTCACTCTCTTTTTGACCACCACCTGTTTTAAAAAGATCCATTGTGAAACTGAATTTGCCTGTGCTATCTAGGTCTATATTTTCACCATTGATAGTCATGGCTGAAATATCACCGTCTACTGCACCTTCCAAAACTAATCCGGACATATTTTCGATTACACCCAAAACAGGAGTATTCACTTTTCTAAACATGTCAGCTCCTTTACGAACATCTGCAAGGGCAATGTCCTGTGGTGTGGTCACCATAACTGCACCTGACATTCGAAGTTTTTGTGTGAGTGTCAACTGGATATCACCCGTACCTGGTGGTAAGTCCAAAATCATCACATCTAATTCGCCCCATTTTACATCGCGAAAAAACTGTTCTGTCATTCTCGCCACCAACGGCCCACGCCAAATGACCGGTGTTTCGTTCCCACTTATAAATCCAAAACTCATGACCTTCATGCCAAATTTTTCTAAAGGAATCAATTTTTTATCCTGGGTCATTTCCGGCTGTTCATTGAGCCCTAGAACAATGGGAAGAGATGGACCATAAATATCGAGGTCAAGCAAGCCAACCTTTTTCCCTTGTATTGCCATGGCGCAAGCTAAGTTGGCAGCAACAGTAGATTTTCCCACACCGCCTTTTCCACTGGCAATTGCGATCACATGTTTAACATTATCGAGAATAGCCGGCTGTGCTTGCTGCTGAGGCTCAATTGGTGGAGCCTGACTCGGTGCATCCCCTGATATTTCAATTGAAACTTTTACAAAATATTCTGATAATACCTGTTTTATATTTTTGACGACTTCTTGTTTCTTTGCTTCGTTTTGCGATGTGATATTGAGGTAAACAATCACAACCTTTTCATCAACTATTACATCCTTCACCATTCCAAAGGAAACAATATCCCTAGAAAATCCAGGATAATTAATCGTTTTTAATTTATCTAGTACGTTTTCTTTATTCATGATTTATGCTGAAAAAAAGCGGCTGCCAAGTGACAGCCGCTTTTAATTACCTTTAGCTATTATTTATTTTTCACCCTGCATATTCGCGACCAAACCATTCGTAGTTAATTTTGGAATATTTGTGCCACTCTTCTGGAACTTCACTTTCTTCAAAGATGGCTTCTACTGGGCATTCCGGTTCACAAGCGCCACAGTCGATACATTCTTCAGGGTCAATGTAAAGCATATCTTCATCTTTCGGGACAAAGCCGTCTACTTTTGCTTCTGCACCTGCACCTTCTTTATCATAGGGACCATGAATACAATCTACGGGGCAAACCTCAACACAGGCGGTGTCACAGGTTCCTACACAAGGTTCAGCAATAATGTACGTCATTCTCGTACTCCTTTGTAATAATGTTCAAATTTTGGTTCAAAATAGAGTCTGAATTTAAAGGGAAAATCTATATGTAAAAAACGTTTTGGGACTAATTTCTACGCCTATTTCATCGATGAAAAAATATCAAAATCACAATCTGGCCCTACTTTGGTCCGCTCAAGCCATTTCTCAATCAGGAGATGCCATTTATCAATTAGCTCTCATCTGGCTCGTTTTGGATATGACAAATTCATCTATCATTACCGGAATTGTAGCTATGAGCGCCTATTTACCTGCTCTGATTTTCGGACTTTATGCAGGTGTTTTTTCAGACCGATTAAACCGTTTGCGACTTATGATTTTTGCCAATGCTGGACAAGCACTAACTGTACTATTGATTCCATTATTTCTTTGGTTTGGATATGAAAATGTCTGGATTATTTGTGGATTAGCATTTCTTCGTAGTTGTTTTAATACTCTTTTTCAACCAGCATTGAATTCGATCGTTCCTATGCTCTTTTCCAAAGATCATCTTGTGAAAATTAATGCCATCTTGGCCACATCCGGGCAATTAGCCTGGATGATGGGACCATTTTTTGCAGGAATTCTCTTGACAATGGTTTCGCTACCCAATCTGTTTTTAGTGGATAGTGGATCATTTCTCATTGGAATTAGTTTGCTCCTGTTTATCAAAAAACCCAAGAATCCTGACCAGGTTGAAAATCATAGTCACTGGGATAATTTGAAGCAGGGGTTATTATATCTCTTCAGGGAAAAACCTATCTTCTGGATGATGATTATTACCTTTATTAATAATTTTTTTATTATGGGACCAGCAATTGTGGGATTACCAATTTTAGTGAAAAATACACTACACGGCACCCCGTCTGATTTTGCTTTTGTAGAAGGATGCATGGCAGTCGGCGCATTGTTAGGATCACTTTTCGTTTCAAAATTAAATGGACGGATACCTAATGGAATGATTTGGGGTATTGGGCTCATATTAGATGGAATCACATTCTCTCTAATATATTGGGCCAAGTCCGTAGAAATGGCTATGGTCATTATTTGCTTACATGGGATAGGTATTCCATTTATTATGATAAGTCGAACCTCAATTATCCAGATTCATACTCCAAATCAATATCATGGCAGGTTATTCTCTGTTGTTCATTTAGGTGTTGTCGGAACGACCGCTATTTCTGCTGCTTTTGTAGGGGTTATCACATCCATTATTTCAGTAAAAATATTATTCTTTGGTATCGGAATTGGGGCAGCCCTTTGTGGCGTGATTGGCCTGATTGCCCCATCTTTACGAAATCTCCGTTAAGTTTGATTTATGAATTATATCATTATTGATTCTGGGACATCTTCAACAAAAGCATTTTTGTTTAATTCTGATGGCGTGGTTCTTCATTCTCAAAAAATAAAACATGCATTATTTCGACCTCAACAATATCATGTTGAATCTGATGCCCTTGTAATTTTGGAAACTTGCAAATCTCTCTTTGAAAAAATGGTGATCGCATCTGGTGATATCCCTGTTCATTCTTCTGGTTTGGCTATTCAACGCTCTACTTTTTTATTTTGGGAAAAGGAATCCTGTACGCCTGTTACGCCAGCTTTAAGTTGGCAGGATAGTAGAGCGCATGCTATTGTGGAAGAATTTTCCACCCATAGTAACCAACTTTGGCAAATTACGGGGACACCGTTGAGTGCTCATTTTGGTGGACCCAAATTTTTGCACATGATCCGGGAAAATCAACAATTGAAAAACCGTGTTAAAAATGGAGAATTATATTTTGGACCATTGAGTGCATTTCTTTCCCAAGCTATGACAGGAACCGCTGGTGTGGAAGAATCCATCGCTTGCCGATCTTTACTTTATGATATTCATAGGGGTGATTGGTCAGATTTCGCTTTAAATCTATTCGGAGTGTCTCCACAATATCTACCGCCATTGGTTCCTGTAAAATATGATTTTGGCTATATGCTCGATTCAAAAATTCCACTTGCTGTTGTTATTGGCGACCAGCAAGCAGCTCTCATTGGCCAAGCGGGACTGAAGCTTGGTAGTATTGCAACCAACTTTGGCACATCAGGTAGTGTACAATTCAATGCAGGGCAAAATCCAAGAATAGTTAATGGACTCATTTCCAGTGTCTTTTACTCAGATGAAAATATTAAATATTTTATGGTGGAAGGGACTATTAATGCATGTAATTCTCTTTTCTATCATTTGGAAGAAGAGCTGGGTATTCCTCATGATAAAATGGAATGGGATTACCGGGCTTCAAAAACGGAAACGGATGGGATATTCATTCCCGGTTTTAACGGACTTGCTGCACCCTATTGGAGGCCAGGGTTTAACGATGTTTATATTGATTTGGACACAAGATCAGATAAAAACGAAATTGTGCGAGCAGGGATGGAATCCATTGGATTTTTAGTGAGTGATATTTTGGAATGCCTTGAACCAATTATGTCTTCAAAGCCTTTACTTTTGACGGCAGCTGGTGGCGGATCCCGCTCTCCCTTGCTTCAATTCATTGCTGATTTAACGGGAATATCTGTGGGACATTCCACCATGAAGGATAGAACCGCCTATGGTATTTTTAGACTGTTAAGACCTACCTATCAATCTGATCCATCCAAAAGGGTAGATCAGATTTTTTCTCCAATTCCATCACAGACAATAAATGAGAAAAAATTGAAATGGCTCAATGCCATAGAAAAATTTATCAAGTAAAAGTGGGATTCTTTAGGCGCTATTTCGCAAGAGCTCCCATGGGGTCCCAAGGTTTTAATGAAATAGCTTCACTTGTTTCAAATATTTCAACCAAATCATCGGATAAACAGGATTTATGGACCACCACTTCATAATTATACTCATCAAACCATAAATCTGTCATAATATGATAACCCTTATTACCACCTTTATCACCCCAACTATTTTCTACTCTCCACTTTAAAGGATTTCCTTTTGAATCCAAATCTACTCCCGTGAATAGCATGGCATGAGTCATTTGGCTATCTCCATATTCTAACCTTGCTGCTTTATCCATACCGAATTTGGTACCATAAAAAGAATCAAAATCAAAGAGGGCTATATCCATCACACCCAAATCACGGTGGAAATGTTTACTCACATCACAACCAAACCAAACGGGATCTCCATTTTTCAATGAGTTAATAGCAGCTTGTTTCATGACATTACTTTCAACATTCAAATATCGAATGCTATGGCCTTCAACCACATTCCCCAACATTTCTACTGTATACACTTTATTATATTCTTTATCACTCATAGGACAATTAATTAAACATACATATTCATCCAGATTGAGTCCAACATGATTACTATAAAAAGATTGGGGTGTCAATTTTTCGAACCTGGAAAAGCTTTGTTTCTTATCTCGAATTTGCCAATCAAATGAATTAGGCGGTGTACCCAAATGAATGGTGAGCATTTGATATATTTCTTCCAACATGTCTGTTTTCATGGATTGTAATTGAAAATCAGATGAACTTTTTTGTGAAGATTCTCTAAGCTGTTTCGCAAATTCACGAAGCTTGCGAGTGATCATTCGATTCATTCTCATTGATTTGCTGGATGAATAAGATTCCGGCATTTCTGATTGTGGAACTACGCCATATTTATTAATAAGATTTACCCACATATCCCATTGACCACCATCCTGAATTGGGTTATCCAAAAGATGCATCACAAGTCGACTGCTCCAATGTAGATCGGTAGTTTTTAAAATAGATTCCAAAAAGTAATTTGATTTTTCCAGTTTATCCCAAAACATGAAATAACTTTGAGAGAATTGGAAATCTTTCAAGTTATGTTTTCGCCCCAAATAGATTCTGAAAAGATTCAAACCAGCAAATCCCCAGCAACGTCCACTGGATTTTTGATTGGTCGCAGGCATTTCCCCTGAAACTATATCAGAAAATGAATGGTCAATTTTCCTAAAATGCTCCCAATCCATTGTGAGCTCAATAACTTCATTCCTAATAGATGCATTCCGAGCCAGGCGAACCTGCGGGTTGGCTAGGGTATTTTTCCTGAAACTATTGAGGGTCTTTTTAAATATCTTTTTACTCATTTTTCACTCTCGCTAATTAGTTTGAATTGATTTGATCATGTCTTCTGTGGTTTCCCAAAGTTGTTTTTGGTCTTTTTCAATGTAGGAAACTTTAGAACTTTTTTTAGCTTTACATTTATCAAAATACTTTCCACTAATGTTTTCTACTTCATCTGCTGATGCCAAGAAAACACTGGTCTTGGCACCCCTCATCACATTAATAGCAAAAATAGATTTCGCTAAATTGATAGAGCTTCGGGCAAAACCTGAATTATTATTCCCGAAGTTTGAGTTTACAAAACCGGGATGCAAGCAATTAAAGGTCACTCGAGAATCTTCAAAACGACGATGACATTCATAGGTGAACATAATATTCATGAGTTTGGATCGCCCATATGCCGGCCACCCTTTATAATCATTTATGCCTTGAATATCTTCAAAATCTAATTCTGTATTTTTATGCGCTGTAGAAGCAACATTAATAATGCGACCCGGGATTCCATGCTTCACTATTTCCAATAAATGTGTCGTAAGATAAAAATAGGATAAATGGTTCAAGGCGAATGTTTTTTCAAATCCTTCATCTGTCATTTTTAATTTGCTGAAGTAGGCACCAGCATTATTTAACAGGACATCAATAGTTTCATATGTTCTTTTAATTTCAACTACCAAGTTTTGGACACTTTTCATGATTGATAAATCAGCGTAATGAAATCGAATGGAATTATTACCCGTTTCATGAATTAATTCTGATACTACAGATGCACCTTTCTCCAAATTGCGTCCAACCAGTCCCAGATTGAAACCCTGCAAAGCTAATTCGAGCGCAGTTTGTTTTCCAATTCCGTCTGTGGCGCCCGTTATAAGACAGGTTTTTTTCATTTAATACATGCTCATTATGCCAAGCATGATTAACATGAAGTATGGGACTAAGTCCGCAGCACCAATATAATCCTTCGCCAATCTCTGTCCAGTAAAAAGAACAATGATGGTAAGTGACAACCACACAAATCCATAAAAGATCCATAGAGTTATTCGTTCTGCGAATGCATAATAGATTCCATAGACCAGCATAAGTCCACCCGTTAATTCCAAAATAATTAACAATGATAAAGATAGCTTAGTAATGCCTTTCAATGGTGAGTTTTCAAAATGTACCTCAAAATATTTCAGATTCTCTTTGCGATTCAGTATTTTATCAATGGCCGATTGTAAAAATGTAATTGCCATTAGAATGGCTATCAATATTTGGCATAACACTAGTGGCCCTTTGAATTTGACGCCAAATATTTCAATCCTGTCTCCGTAGCGCTCTTCAACAGTTGGTGATGAAGAAATTGTGGGCTGTGCAACTAGTGCCGTATTTAAAATAAAAACTGAGAAAAGGATGAGTGATAATTGTTTCATAGATGG
This sequence comes from uncultured bacterium, assembly GCA_963980675.1. Classification (GTDB taxonomy): domain Bacteria; phylum Fidelibacterota; class Marinisomatia; order Marinisomatales; family UBA1611. The sequence continues at coordinate 13,634 of CAXCBH010000004.1, forward strand.
CCTCATGCTTGGATTAATAATTGAATACGATCCCTTACAAGATCCCGAATTTCTTCTACAGATAAGTTTTCAAAGTCTTTTTTCTCTATGGGGACACCAAATCTTGTTATCAGTTTACCTGGTGTGAGCACCCAATCATTCTTTTTCTTTGCTTTATAAGCCCCAATGATCCCAACTGGTATAATAGTTGCGCCCGTATTTTTTGCCAAATGAAAGGGGCCCTTTTTGAAGGGACTCATTTCACCTGTTAATGTTCGTGTCCCTTCCGGAGAAATTAATAAAGAGACACCGCTATTTAAGGCATATTCAGCTTTGGACAAACTACTGAGCGCTTTTTTAATTTCATTGCGGACAATGGGAATAATACCATATTGTTTCATAATAAAGCCCCAAATTGGATATTTGAATTGTTCAATAGCTCCCACAGCAGTGATATAATGAGGTATGAATGCAGCAAGCATAAATTGATCAAACATGGATTCATGATTGAACATATAGAGATAGGGCTGTCCATCCGGATTGGGTGGATCATTTTCCCTACTTAACCATTGTCCAGCCAAAAAACAATAAGCCCAACATATGGGCCGAATGATAAAATGGAGAATATTCCGGGGTATAATAATAAATGAAATAAAAAATAATACCATTGTAATGGCAAAAAAGATAAACCACAGTGGCCAAAGAATAATTGAAATAATTGTATTAAACATCCCAACCTTGTTTTTCTAAAATTGAAAAAAGTTTGTGGTTAGCTTTAGGAAAAGGAAATTCATCTATTTGGTTTGGTTTGATCCATTTAGAATTTTGCTGACAACGAATTGTTGTGCCATTCTCTTCGCAGTGGAATCCATGGAACGTGATGGAAAAATGTGTGTAGGCATGTTTGATTTCGCCGATCTTTTTCAGAATCTTTGGTTTTGCCCCACATTCTTCTTTGATCTCTCGCCGAAGTGCATCAGTGAGTGATTCTCCATCTTCTACTTTTCCTCCAGGGAATTCCCACAGACCAGCCAGCATACCGCCATCGCCTCGTTTTTGGATATAAAATCTGTCTTCTCGCCAAATTAGACCAACAACGATTTCATAATGAGGAGGTTTTTTCTTTTTAATTGATAATGGGTACGACTCAGGCTCACCCATGGCAAATGCCCTGCAGTTAAAAGACAAGGGGCATTTGCCACAATACGGATTCCTAGGAGAACAAATTTTAGCACCCAGTTCCATTATGCTCTGGTTGAAATCACCAGGATTATCCGTTAATATATTCATTGTCAAATAGTTTTTTATTCGGGACATATTTCTATTTGATAAATTTTTTAATCCAAGGATGCGTGCAATAACACGCTTTACATTTCCATCAATCGCAATATAAGGTTGATTATAGGCAATAGACAAAACAGCTGCTGCTGTATAATCTCCTACGCCAGGCAATGCTCGAAATTCTAACCAATTGTCAGGAATAACACCGCCATGTTTTCCAACAACTATCTTTGTAGCTTTATGGAAATTCCTGCATCGGGAATAATAACCAAGCCCTTCCCAAAGTTTTAATAATAATTCCTGATCGGCATTTGCCACTGATTTAATAGTTGGATATTTACTGACCCATTTCAAGAAAAAAGGTATTACAGTTTCAATCTGAGTTTGTTGAAGCATTATTTCAGATAACCAAATTTTGTAAGGGTCATCTATATCTCGAAATGGCAGAATTCTTTTTTGTTTATTATACCAAGTTACAATAGATAACGTGAAATTATTTTTTTGCATTATACAAGTTTATCATTTTTTAGAATCAACTTTGATAAAATCCAATGTAGAGAAGAAACATGTTCTATCATTTCATTCCGATCTAATGGATCTACTTCTCTTTCTATGGCTGCACCAAGTGAATCAAATTGCTGTTCTAGTTGTGTTTGAATCTCATCTCCACCTTGTGTGAGAGTGACCTGGATGACACGTTTATCATAATTTGCAGAGCGACGATTTACCCATCCTTTTTTTTCGAGACCCATAACAAGTCGAGTAGCAGTGCTATTATCTATGCCAATTTTTTTTGATAATGCAGACATTTCAATCCCAGCATCAGGAATAATAGATAAAGCCAAGATTTGCGGGAATGACGCTCCACTTATCGAGACATTTTTCCGGTACAAACTTTGAAGATCAATTAAAAATGAAGAAAGTAACTCGCTGTAATTCATATTTGCAGTTTACAAATATTATGGAATGGTTAAAAAGAGAATAATTGCAATGTTTATTTCAACCACAATCTCCAAACTTTTTTTATATTCAAAAAGGAGGTAGCTCTTTTAGCCGAATGGCATGATTAGTTAAAATATTTTTCGCGATATTGCGTCTTATATCATCACCTAAGTGACCAACTACATTCCAATGGTCTATCTGAATTGGGCCTATTGCATACCATTGGCCAGAAATAAGGAATTCACTTTCATCGTAGGTTACAATTGGATCGGCGCCATTTGTTCCTGTTGTTGGGCCTGCCATAGAGATAGTATTAACAATACCATCATTCTCAAACCACGTCGAATCAGTAGTTTCTCCATTGGCCCAGTATCCTACACGTGAACCTAGTATTTTTGATCTACTACGAATGAGTAGAGATGTCCCTTCAATAGGCAAATGATTTGGAGAATCTTCACTTTTTTCTGTAGTTGACGTGCTGATGGAGAAATAATACACATCTGGATCTGCGAGAAGAAAACTATTTAATTCCTGTGCACCAACTATAGATAAATCCCACGCACTTATATTTTTTGTAGCCCAGGCATCATGTGTTCGCATACGTTTAACATACCCTGCCCATGTTTCATCTTTACCTCGCAAAAATCTCCATTGTTCTAGATCAAAATCATAAAACCGTGTTCCAACAACCCCGGCTAAACCAACAAAATATTGTACAAATGGGATTGTTTTACTTACCACATTAGCTAGTGTAGTACCATTATGTGGTGTTGAAATAGATGTTATGCTCCTTACCCAATTCAAATGAGATTGCCCAAGCAATTCTGATTCTTCTAAATTATCGGTTTTTTCACTTTCACTAATTTTTTGGGTTAAAAGATACTGTAGCATGCGAGCAGTTTGGCCCCCCATGCTGTGTCCCATTAAATGCACAGGATGTTTTGCACTCCACTCTGGATATAATGCTTTGAATATTTTCCCTTTTGGTTTTTGAATCACATTAAATATTTCTGAATGAGCTTTTCCATAATCTACTTGTCCACCTTTTAACTGGGTATACACTTCTATGGCACGTTCCCAATTTGATGAAACAGGACCTACTGAAACTGTAAAAACTGTGTGACCTTGATCCCGAAGCATTTGAGAATAATCTTCCCTGCCGCCCCAATAATTATAACCACCCATTTCGTCTTCACCCCAGCCCATAAATCCATGTATCAACACAATAGGATAATTATTTTGGGCGAAAATCACTCCGATACATAACAGGATGATGATAATTTTTCTCATTAAAGTTGAATTCCTATCTGGAAACCATGGATCGTCGCTCCGGTACCAAAAATAAATGTACCATAATTGATGGATGTAACCCCAGTATTGATTCCAAAACCAAAACCTGAAGCACCAATCACTGATCTTAGAAAATCCTGTTGTGTATTATGATCCAATTTTCGTGTGGAAGTTCCCCATCTAATTCCAATCCCATTTTTTAAATTAAAATCTCCACCTAAAAATATTTCCGGCTCAGCTTGCTCTTTTGAAAAGATTGTATCCAAATAAAGAGTAAGTGGAAGATGTGCTAATTTTTTTGTCCCACTAATCACTGTTTTAGGTATGATTGTCCCTTGTGCAAAATTATTACCATCAAATGTTTTTCCAATGTTGTGAAATGACACTCCGAATGTTGCCTGAAACTTTTGAATATAGAATGCGCTTCCAAGCGATATTAGAATGCCTTTTATCTGATGATCTTTTAATGATGCATTATAGAATTGAGCAGAGGTTCCAATGCTCAAAGGAATTGTTCTTACCTGTTTTGAATAACCATATTGAAGCCACGTATCGCCAGATTGATATGCTCCCGTGGACTGAAAATTGTCATCATATCCCTCGAATGTTCCGTAAGAAATATGTCGTACAGAAAATATACCGAATCCTTTTTTCCATGGCAGACTCATTCCAGCACTCTGACTGGTAATACCCGCCTGATAACGAATGATAGATGTGGAAAAATATCGCCCAGTATCTGCAACAGATGGATTTAATTTTGATGAAATTGGAGATGGATTCAAAAACCCTGCCCCGCCCAATCCAAGTTGAAACGAAGAAGTAAATACATCAAATCCAGGATAACCAGTTTCTGCGGATAAACAGGAAAGAAAAAAAATGAAAAATGAAAAAAACTGTTTTTTTCTGACCCGTCTCGACTTTTCGGTGAGGCAGGCTAACTCAGTATTTTGGAATGTTTGGGGCTTTATTGACATCAAATCAAACTTAATGGGTCAAAGTGAATATTGATCCGGTTTTTTCCTGGACGGTATTTTTTCTGAAAATCCCTGAAGTTATTCGTAATAAATTGGTGAAGTTTTTGTCCATTTGGATCTACTTTTTTTAATGATTTAAAAACGATCTGAAACCTATAATTGTTTCGCAGTTTTTCAAGGTAACATGATGATGGTCCCAAAACATCTAACCCTTTATATTTCCCTTTTAATGCTTTGGCAATTCTTTCTGACAGGGAATTTGCAGATGTTTGATTTTGGCCGGTAATCTCTATTTTTGCCAACCAGCTAAAGGGTGGATATTTTAATTCATTCCGTTCACTCAATGCAATATTGTAATATTTCATCATATCTAGTTTTGCTGCATTCTTGATTACCGGATTATCAGGTACATAGGTTTGTATAACAACTTCACCAGGTTTGAGTCGCCGACCGGCTCTTCCGGAAGCTTGATAAATAAGTTGGAAAATTCGTTCCCCGGCACGGAAATCTGGAAGATGTAATCCTAAATCCGCGTTTATAATACCTACCAACGTTGCATTCGGAAAATCCAATCCTTTGGCAATCATTTGTGTTCCTAGAAGGATATCTAATTTACCATCAGAAAAATCTTTTAATATTTTAGTTAGACCGCTGCCTGTCCGGGCTGTATCCATATCTAACCGCCCTAGTCGTGCATCAGGGAATGTCTCTTTGATTAAAGATTCTACCCGTTGGGTTCCAGTACCTGAATATTTCATATTTGGGCTTTGGCAACTGCGACATGCTTCTCGTTGCTTTGTTTCAAAATGGCCACAGCAATGACAAATCAGCTGAGACCCTTTTCGGTGATACGTAAGAGCGACCTTGCATTGTGGACACATGACTATGTCGCCACAATCTCCACAGCGAACCACTGGAGAATAACCACGGCGATTTTGAAGCAAGATAATTTGCTCTTTTTTTTGCAACCGGTCTTCGATTTTATCTTGGAGCAATCCTGAAAATATTTGCCCAAATTTGCCTGATTCTTCCTGATTACCCAACATATCTACCAAATGAACCTGGGGATATTTTGCACCGCCAAAGCGTTCCGGTAAATGGAGATAGATCAATTTTTTATGAAGATAATTGTAATAGCTCTCCAAACTAGGAGTCGCACTAGAGAGAACCACAGATGATCCTTCATAAGTAGCGCGCATAAGTGCTACATCCCGGGCATGATACCGTGGCGCAGGTGCATCCTGGCGAAAAGATGATTCTTGTTCTTCATCAATGACAATTAATCCAAGATCTTTCAAAGGAGCAAATACTGCGCTTCTCGCTCCAATTACAACCTTGAATGATCCCTTGCATATCTCTTTCCAGGTCCAGGAACGTTGCGCTTGGGTGAGCTTAGAATGCCAGAGAGCAATGCTGTCACCAAAAACAGCTCGGAACCGACCAGCGATTTGGGGAGTAAGGGAAATTTCTGGGAGTAGAATTATAGCGGTTCGACTTTGATCTAAACAATGTCGAACGGCTTCAATATAAATTTCTGTTTTTCCACTTCCTGTTACGCCATGGAGCAAAAAAGGTGAATAATTTTTGGAATCCAACGATTGAATGATTGCAGTTACAACCGTTTTTTGGTGTTTATTAAAATCTACTTTTTTATGAATGGGATCAAAGGTAAACCCTGTGACATCCGGTAGTGAAGTTTCTTCAAATATGGAAACCAATCCCCGTTTTTCTAGCCCGCGACAGCCAGTTAATGGATTGGATGCCAACTCTTTTAATGAAGAAATTTTGATGGGTTTTTCAGTTTTCAAAATTTCCTGGTATAGCTCATATTGTTTGGGAGCCCGTTTTTTAACCGCTTCCAAATCGTTATCACCTGTGATTATGGGCTGAACCATCCAGTTTTTTGGTGGATTGTACCGCGTTGACAAATTCTTTGGAAGAACGGCCTTCCCAACTTGTCCCAAGGGCGTTACATAATATTCACTCATCCATTGAATTAATTTCCAGAGTTCCTGGGTCATGATTGGTAAATCATCCACGAGACCGTCGATCTCTTTTAATTTACCCGCAAAGGATGATTTTGTATTGAGTTCAGTAATAATGCCTTGAGTTTTTCGCGGACCAAATTGAACATTAACCCGTGAGCCAATCTTGACATCTTGCGCTATTTTCTCGGGAACCTTATAAGTAAAAGTTATAAAATTGGAGATTGGAAATGCGACGTCTGCAAACATAACCGATGAGTTTATGGATCAGGATTTTCTAGGGCAATAAAAAACCCCCGCATCCAAAATCAAAATGAAATTGGAGTGCAGGGGTTGAATGCATTCTATCTAGTTTATGACTTAATCACGTAAATCTTAACGTCACCGTTTAAATCATCGCTTACACGAACCGGTACATGGTAGATTCCCAATGCTTTGATGGGCTCATCCAATAAAATGGCATGGCGATCAACAATAATACTTTTTTCTTCAAGAGCTTTGTGAATATCCAACGTGGTGATAGAGCCAAACATTTTGTCTTCCTCGCCCACTTGTGCTTCTATCGTAATCTCTATTTTAGATAGCCGATCAACCATGACTCCATCTGCAGCCGCTTCCCGAACTTTACGCATTTTAACGATTTGTTTTCGTTCTTCTGCCACAGCTAAGTTCCGTTTGGACGCTCGGAGAGCCAATCCTTCTGGAACTAATTTATTACGGGCATAGCCAGGTTTTACATTCACAACATCACCGGCTTCACCGAGACCATTTACATCTTGTAGTAAAATAATTTCCATGATCTTACTCCTTATTCTGAACCGCGGTCGACGTACGGCATTAATGCAATTGAGCGCGACCGTTTGATGGCCCGAACCAACTTTCGGTGCATTTTTGCACTACTACCGGTAATCCGACGCGGCATGATTTTACCTTGGTCATTCACAAAACGTCGTAGGAGTCTCACATCTTTATAATCGATGTCTGTGATACCATTTTCTTTAAAATAGCAAAATTTATTTCTACTCTGAAATGCCATTATTCAGCCTCCTTTTCTTCAGTGTCTTCTTCTGAGCCTTCATCAGATACACCTTCAGTAGTTTCAGTTTCTTCAGTTGAATCTTCCTCAGTAACGTCAGATTGAATTTCTGTTTCTTCAGAAGTAGTCTCAACCACTGCTTCATTCGCAGGTGTTTCTTCTACGGTATCTTTAGGCGCTTCTTTTTCAACCGGTTTTTCTTTCACTTCTTCTACATAGACTTCTGGTTTTTCATCTAAGGCAACTGTCATATGACGAAGAACGGAATTGTTTAATTTCATCCAAGTATTAAATTCGTTCATTTGATCCTGTTCGCCACCTTCAAATTGCAAGAGGATAAAAGAACCATATTTCTGATTCTCAATTTGATACGCAAGGCGCTTCTTTCCCCATACACGATGATTGATGAGCTTTGATTTTGATTTCTCTAGTTCAGTTCCGATTTCGCCCATAGTGATATCCAAGGCTTCATTTTCCAAATTCGGATTTACAATATAGAGTGTTTCATAATACCGCATAATAACTCCTTATTTTTTTTACGCAATCAGCGGTGCGATGACCAGTGAAACCACTGACATCAGTTTAATTAAAATATTCAGAGAGGGACCGGATGTATCCTTAAAAGGATCACCTACTGTGTCTCCTACAACAGCTGCTTTATGTGCTTCAGACCCTTTCCCAATGGCTTCACCATTTACAGTGACGCCATCCTCAATCATTTTCTTTGCATTATCCCAAGCACCACCAGCGTTAGACTGGAAAATTGCCATAAGCACACCACACACAGTTACCCCTGCAAGTAGTCCACCTAATGTTTCGGGTCCAAATATGAACCCAACAATTACAGGAGAAATGATAGCTAAAATTCCAGGAAGCATCATTTCTTTAATGGCAGATTGAGTAGAGATTTCTACGCAACGCCCATGGTCTGCCTTTGTTAATCCTAATTCGTAAACGGCTTTGTCATCATCTGACCACGTAGAAGAAGCGCCTTTAGCCAATACTGCAAGTGCTGCCTTCAATTCAGGAATCTCTCTAAATTGACGACGAACTTCTTCAATCATTGCCATGGCTGCACGTCCAACAGCGCTCATTGCCATTGAAGAAAATAAAAATGGTAACATTCCACCAACAAATAAACCTGCCATAACCATTGGGTTTGAAATGTCAATACTGTTAATTCCACTCTTTACCATGAATGCGGCGAACAATGCCAATGCAGTTAGGGCTGCAGATCCAATTGCAAAACCCTTTCCAATGGCTGCAGTTGTATTACCAACCGCATCAAGTTTATCTGTCTTTTCACGAACATCCGCAGGAAGTTCAGCCATTTCAGCAATACCACCTGCATTATCAGAAATAGGTCCGTATGCATCAACAGCTAGTTGAATGCCTGTATTAGCCAACATCCCTAAGGCTGCCATAGCAATGCCATAAAGGCCAGCAAAATGATGAGCGCCCATAATAGCGGCTGCAATAATCAATGTAGGAATTGCAGTTGATTGCATACCAATTGCTAACCCTGCAATAATGTTGGTCGCAGGACCCGTTAATGATTGCTTGGTAATCGATAAAACGGGAGAAGTTCCAGTACCTGTATAATGTTCTGTTATAATTCCAATTCCTAAACCAGAAAGGAGTCCAATAACGGTTGCGAAGAAAACACCCATGCTGGTGAATGCTACACCACCTTGAATAAATTCAGCAGGCAGAACTTCTTGAATTAAAAAGTAAATAACAGCAATCATAATTGCAGAGCTACCAAACTCACCCCGGTTCAATGCTTTTTGTGGATCTCCGCCTTCTTTAACTGAAACCATGAATGTTCCAATAATAGAAACAACGATTCCAGATGCAGCAATAAAAAGAGGAAGCAATACGAATTCATTGCCCAATACAGCGCCCAATACCATTGAACCAATAATAGAGCCTACAAAAGATTCAAACAGGTCAGCACCCATACCAGCAACATCACCTACATTATCACCTACATTATCAGCAATCGTTGCAGGATTTAACGGATGATCTTCCGGAATTCCCGCTTCAACTTTACCCACAAGATCAGCACCTACATCTGCGGCTTTAGTATAAATACCACCACCTACACGTGCGAACAATGCAATTGATGAAGCTCCTAATGAGAATCCAGATAATACATTTAATGTAACATCCATGCTATCAAAGTGGGATGTATAAAATATGAATAGACCACCCAAGCCAAGGACACCTAAACCAACAACACTGAGTCCCATTACAGAACCACCAGTGAATGCAACATTTAATGCTTGAGCAAGGCTTGTACGTGCAGCATTTGTAGTTCGAGTATTTGCTTTGGTTGCAACTTTCATGCCTAAAAATCCAGCAAATGCAGAGGCAAAGGCACCCACAATAAATGATAAGGCAATCAATGGACTTGAATCAGCCTTGCCTGAATTTGCAATACTCAGTAGTACGGCTACTGCGATTACAAAAACGGCCAATACACGATATTCAGCTTTTAAAAATGCCATTGCACCACCAGCAATACTTGCACCGATTTGTTTCATTCGGTTTGTGCCTTCATCTCGTGCAGTAATCCAACTGGTTTTCCAGAATGCGTAAAGCATGGCCAAGGCAGCAGCACCGATTACATACATTAAATTAGAACTCATGGGTTCAATTACTCCTTATTTAAGAATTAAAATGATTCATGGTATGGTTTAAACCACGTACCAAAAGATTTGCTAAAGCATCCGCACCGCGATTCACCATGGCTTCTGCTTCAGGCACATTATCCGATTTAAATGGTTTCAACACAAATTTTTCTGCAGGTCTCATGTTTTCATCTGTACCTATGCCTAATCGAATACGGGGGAATTGGTCTGACTGCAGTTGATAAATAATGTTTTCCATTCCTCTGTGACATCCGTCACCACCTTTGGGACGGATTCGAATTGACCCTAGAGGGAGGTCCACATCATCCACAATTACATGAATATCTGATGGCAAAAGATCCCAGCGATTTGCCACATCTTTCACTGCGTTTCCACTGTGGTTCATGCCGGTTGTTGGCTTTACCAACAGGACTTCCCGTCGTTTATTTTGCGTAAAGACATAAGGACCTTTTCCAGGTTTAAATGACAGCTTTTGCCGGCGTGCTAATTCGTCCACTACCCAAAATCCTGCATTGTGTTTCGTATTTGCATATTCGTCACCGGGATTGCCTAGACCAATAAAAGCAATCATGATTCTTTC
>CAXCBH010000005.1:0-18402 GCA_963980675.1 uncultured bacterium
TATTCATCCTTATTATTTGTTTCAAAATTATGAAAATATTGATCCCATTTCCGTTACTTCAAATTACCATGCAGGAATTGATTGGAATGGAGAACTATCAAATGCTTCAATTATCTTTTCACATTTAACAGATAATTATGATTATTGGAAAATTATTATACCTGAATCGGCTACATTTAAAGCTGAACACAGTCAGTTGAATTTAAATTATCAAACTTCATTAATACCTTTCTTTGATCTTGAAATAAACTATGCTACGAGGAATAAGGGAAATATCTATGGCGGTGGAATTGGTTCCTTTCTGAATTATAACATTAAATCCAGATTAAGTCTTTTCGATGGATTTATGTTAGTGGATTTAAAATTGGGTGTGGATAGATATTTTAATCGATTAAATAATTCAATTATTGATCCGATTGAAATGGTTCCGATGACCATTTACACAGATGAGAAATTGGATGATATTTCGTTAATCAACGGAACCATCACAGCTTATGTTTCCACCTTCACCATTAAATATGAGTGGTTAAATATCACAGAAATGATTTTAGCATACATAGGATCCGAAGAAGACAATTATTTTGAAATTCATCCGGAAATGCCACTCTTAGGACGACAAACTAATTTATCAGTGGAGTGGGATTTTCTGGATTAAAATATTCCTTTTAAAATTTAAACGTCATCCCTGCTTTGATGGCTCGACCAGGTTTAGGGTAATCTGGGTAGAATGCCGTATTTTCATTCAGGAGGTTTTCAGCGATGATGTGAAATTGCAAAGATTTCTTAAAAGCCGGAAAGATGAAGTGTACTCCAGCAGTTACGTTTTGAAAAGGATTTAGTGCTTTATCCACCAATTCAAAGTTTTCGTTATAGGCTTGGTATGTTCTTTCGCCAACGTATTTACTTTGTAATTCAAATTGGATATCATTGATAGTATATCTCACCATTCCAGTTGCGGATATTTCAGGAACATACTGAAGTGTTTTTCCGGAATTCAGATTTTTCGTTTTTGTTCGAGTTAAAGTCCATGAAAAAGTCATGCCAGAAATAATCTCAGGTAAATTTGAAGAGACGATTAAATTTTTCCTTTCGGTCCTATCCAGGTTTTGAGGTTTCCATACATCATTTTCATCTGGAGCCCAAACGATGAGATTGTGGCTTCGTTTATTACGATATTCGATAACGAAATTGAGTCCTTGAGCAAAAGTTTTATTCCAGTTTAAAATATGGGAATTACTGGTTTCAGACTTAAGACTTGGGTTGCCCTTGCTATATGGATCCGATGGCCAATACAAGTCATTGAAGGAAGGAATATAAAATCCAGTACCAGATATAGCGGAAATTTTTCCCAAATTTTCAAAATCGAGAGTTGCCTCTAAATCTGAACTGATTACGGATGTTTCATCAACAATATCTGACCTAAGTCCAGGCTTAATGCTTACAAAATCAATCGGTTGAAAAAACGTTTGTAACCCAATTGCCATTATGGTTCTTTCTCTTTTACCAATATCGGAGCTTTCAATCGATTGGAATTTTGCGGTTGAGAATCCATTCCACTTTATTTTACGTGTTGGCTGAAACAATCCATGAACCCTAATTCCGCGGGAATTGACTTTATGATGGCTATCAATACCTATATCCACATTATTAAAATCCTCGTCGCTGGACCGTTGATTGACATCCAAACGCAAGTGTCCATTTTTCATTATTTGAATAAATTCTAATCCAGTAACAATAAGGTTGTTTTTACGCCGAGCATTTGGGCTAGGGTATGACAAACCTCCAGCTACACCCCGATCATGGCCTACGAACAAAACATTTGCCTTATAAATTCGATTATTATGGTTGTGTCTTTGGTATAGTCCACTTATGAATTGTTGTTTGTAATCATTATTGGAACGGATTTTGGTCTTATCATTCGAAGAAAATGGATAATTACCTTTTGATGATGTTTTACCGATCTGTAATTGCAAATTTGTATTAGGTGTTGCAAGGCTGTAACCACCGGATCCATTTTGATAACCAAAGGATCCACTACTCAAGTGAATATAAGATTTCTTGAGAAGAGAACGAATGTGAATTACACCATCGAATGAGCCGGAACCGTGTGATATATTCGGCGAACGGCTTAAATATAAGTTCTGCATAAGGGCTAGAGGGAGATCGGATAAATCCGTAAGCCCATTCTGTACATTTGATAAATCAACTCCATCCAGCGTAATCTTGGTATGCACTGCTTGTCCGCCATCCATACTGACAGTTGTAATCCCCGGTAATCCGCCCACGGATCGAACTAACGTGCCCGGGATGCGATCCAATGCATTTGTCCTGGAAAAACCATCCATTTCCAGCAGTGTCACTTTGTCCAAATCTCGAGTGGCGATAGGTTTTTCACCAACTATAGTTATTGGATCTAAAACTATGACTTCCTGCGAAAGCACTATTTTTCTATGTTTTTGTTCTTGGGGCAGGTGAAATGAAGATGAAAATCCAATCTTGGAAATCTTTAATGAATCTGTTGGCAAGGTTCCAAGTGGTAATTGATAAAATCCTGATTCGTCCGTTATTGACCATGATTTCGTACGATTGTTTACTACCGATGCAAAGGGTACTGGTTCGCCATAATTTGAAAAAACATACCCACTATTGATTTCCTTGGAAAACACTAATGACATAGTAAAAATGGATAAATAAAGAAGTTGGAATTTGATTACCACAACTATTCTCCCGAAAGTTTTTTACGTGATATCTATTTATTGCAGGTCTCCTGACTTGTGCGGCGTCAACTCGGTTCGCCTTCTTCCCGGTTGGAGAGACCGAAAATGGCAAAAGAACCTGTTTGCCGCAATCACAGTAGCGGGGACTGTACCCGATTTTCACGGGTTTCCCTACCATAAATAAACAAAAAAATGCGTCGCATTTTAGAGATATTTCCAATTGAGTCAAATATAAAACTCGCCTATTTATTCCCGAGGGAATCAAATAAATTTCTCCCCATGTTTCAACCCAAAAATAACTGGTTTATTATTACATCCGGGGCAGCGCCGGTTTATGAAGAAGCAAATTTTAACTCACCGTGTCTAACCGAAGCGGTGTTTGGTGAATCCTGCCAAATTCTTAATCAAAAGAACAATTGGCTTTGTGTTAAATGTGAAGACGATTACGAAGGGTGGGTGAATACCTTTTATGGTAATATTTCTCCTGAAAAAAATAATCCAACCCATAGAGTGGTTTTCCCAACTGAAAATGGATTATATGATCCAAAATATCCTTTTGGAGCAATAGTAACAGAAAATCTTCCAGGATCCACCCAGATCATGGATACTTTAGGATTGGACCAAGTGATCCCTGTTGCCGAAAATCTATTGAATACACCCTATAAATGGGGCGGAAAAACATCATTGGGAATGGATTGCTCCGGTTTGGTTCAATCCGTTTTAAAAGTCTGTGGATTGAATGTTCCCAGGGATTCCTATCAACAACAGGAATACTTTACTAAAGATGAGATTCAAATAGACCAGGCAGAGCCAGGAGACCTCCACTTTTTTGGAAAGGACGGAAAAGTGTCACATGTTGGTTTTTCAACTGGGGGTAAGGGAATCCTGCATTCTCAAGGAATGGTGAAAGAAGAATCACTGGATCCTGCTGATAGAAATGTGAATCAAAAACTCATAGATATCTACCTGTCAAGCCATTCGATTCAACGTAAGTTTCCATCGTGAAAATGCCATCATCCAATGCAGTTAATGGCCATTTATTAAATCGGGCCGTGTTGGTACTGAATGCAAATTATTCTCCCATGATGATTTGTACCGCCAAACGGGCGATCTGCATGGATTATTTGGATAAGGTGCAAGTATTGGTGAATTATAACGACCAGGTTCATAGTCCATCTTTGTCTTTGGATTTACCCAGTGTTATAAAGATTCGTGATTATGTTCGATATGACAATCTATCTGTAGATTTAAATAGAAAAAATATTATCGCACGGGATGAACATGTTTGCCAATATTGTGGGATTTCAAGAATTCCAATTACCATAGACCATATTATTCCCAAAGGGAAAGGTGGTTTGGATACGTGGGAAAACCTTGTTGCAGCTTGTAAACCCTGTAACCAAAAAAAGGGAGATAAGACCCCGGAGGAAGCAAATATGCTTTTAGCCCGGATCCCTAAACGGCCGAACCGATTACATTATTTCCAAAAATATGTAAAAACACAACAACAAGATTGGCGTCCCTATTTGTTCATGGAACCGTTTAAGATTAACTAATCTGTAATATGCATTTAGAAAAAAAACTACGGGTTTTGAGCGGCATTCAACCATCAGGCGCACTCCATCTTGGAAATTATTTCGGAATGATGTCCCGTATGATAAAATATCAAGAAGAGAATGAACTTTTCTGTTTTATTGCCAATTATCATGCCATGACGACCCTTCCAGATTCGAAAACATTATCATCTAATACATTTAATGCTGCCTGTGATTTTTTAGCGCTAGGGCTTGACCCGGAGAAGTCCACTTTTTGGGTGCAATCTGATGTACCCCAAGTCACTGAACTCACCTGGATGTTGGCATCCCATGCTAGCGTTGGACTTATGGATCGCGCCACATCTTATAAAGATAAGATTGCACGGGGTATTAAACCCAATATGGGATTATATGCTTACCCTGTTTTGATGGCTGCAGACATATTGCTATTTGACAGCCAGATAGTACCTGTAGGAAAAGATCAGAAGCAACATCTGGAAATGACAAGGGATATGGCAATTCGATTTAACAATACGTATGGTGAAACATTAATTGTTCCTAAACCGGATATTGAAAAAACTACTCAATTAGTTCCTGGTATCGATGGACAAAAAATGAGCAAATCCTATAACAATACAATTCCATTATTTGACACAGATAAAAAGTTAAGAAAACAGATTATGCGTATTGTCACTGATACGACCGATATTGATGATCCAAAGGACAAGGACACCCCACTATTTCACCTGTACAGTTTATTTTTAGATGAAAGAGAACAAAAAAGTTTAGCAGATCGTTACGAAGGAAAAGGTCTTCGGTATGGTGATGTTAAACAAGAACTCTATGAGAAGGTCTTGGATGTTTTTGGACCTTTTCGTGAAAAAAGAGAGAATTTGATTTCCAACCCTAAGCTGGTCCATGAGATATTAGATACAGGAGCTAAAAAAGCCCGGCAAGTGGCAGAAGAAGTCTTGGACCGCGTTCGATCCGCATCAGGTGTGAATTACAATTAATGTCTTATCAAGTCAAATTAGAGAATTTTGAGGGGCCAATGGATCTACTCTTGTATTTCATTCGTCGGGATGAATTAGACATTTATGATATTCCAATTGGTCAGATCACAAAAGATTTCGTTGATATGATAGAAGAATGGAAACGGATGAATATGTTAATTGCTGGTGAATTTATTGTTATGGCAGCATCCCTTATGCGTGTGAAAGCCAAAATGATGATTCCCCGCCCAGAACTGGATGATGAAGGTGTGATTATTGATCCGCGGACAGAGTTGATGCAGCAATTAATAGACTATAAACGGTTTCGAGATGCGGCAGAAATGCTGGATTCGATAGCAGAAGAAAGAACCCATGTTGTTCCACGCCAGTTTGAGCAAGATATAAAAGTTCTTGATGGTAATGAGATCGGGAGACTTCTCCGGGATGTGACGCTTTATGATCTAGCTCGGCTATTCAAAGAAGCCATGGAAAATAGACCGGTCATGTCACAGTTTGAGTTGCATAGGGAACCTATCAAACTTGAACAACAAAAAGAATTTCTGTTTAAATATTTTGACGGTGATGGCCGATTAAAGTTCTCAACTTTACTAATAAATTTAAAAACCCGGCTAGAAATAATTGTTACTTTTCTTGCTATTCTGGACTTGGTTCGTGAAGGGACCTGCACTTTAGAACAAAATGATGTTTTTGATGATATAGAATTGATTCACTTGGGAGCTGTAGCTTAATGCAAGACTCAGAGATCAGAAAAATTATAGAGGCGCTCCTTTTTGCCAGTCCTGAACCTTTAACCCAAGCAAAAGTGAATGGTATTTTTAATCCGGACACTCCGAATTTAAAAGAAGTGGTTTTGAAGTTGAATGAACAATATGTTCATGATGATCACGCATTTGAAATCAATGAGGTTGCTGGTGGGTATCAATTGGTTTCCCGACAAGAGTATGAGCATTTCATTCGTAAAATGCTAAGTAAGTCTGGCCGAATTTCTTTGTCATCTGCCGCATTGGATTCTTTGGCAATCATTGCATATAAACAACCCATTGGTCGTTATGAAGTTGAAGCGATTCGCGGGGTAGATTCCAGCGGTGTTCTTAAAACATTGTTAAATCGAAATTTGATTAAGATCAAAGGACGTGATTCTGGTCCGGGCCGTCCCTTACTTTATCAAACAACAAACAAATTTCTTGAACATTTTGGACTTAATCGATTGTCCGATATGCCTAAACTCAAAGAGATTACGGAACTGATGGAAGCAGACCCAACCTTGGGAGAGCAAATCGTTGTATTTGAAGAAAGCGAGCCTGACGATACGAATATTGATTCTCCTGGGCCTGAAGCCACTGCAGGTTAAACCTATGCGCCTCAATAAATTTCTTGCCCAATCTGGCGTAGCATCGCGCCGAAAAGCCGATGAACTCATCCAAATGGCCACTACAGAAGTAAATGGAAAGATTTGTCAGGATCCAGCATATAGTGTGAAAGATTCCGATGTAGTAAAGTATGATGGACAACAAATATCTCCAATTCTGGAAAAAGTGGTAATTATGCTTCATAAACCAAAAAAAGTAATTACTACTGTAAAGGATACCCATGGTAGAAAAACTGTTTTGGACCTAGTCCCATCAAAATATCGGTTAACACCAGTAGGTCGGTTAGATCAAGACACTACTGGCTTGTTGTTACTCACCAACGATGGTAATCTTCAGCAGAAATTGACCCATCCTCGGAATCAAATTCCAAAAGATTATGAAGCAGTGATAGAAGGGAAAATAACTTCATCTCAAAAACAGAAATTGGCTAGAGGAATCTATATTGGCGATAAAGAATATGGTAAAGCTGAGATTATTTCTCAAGAAACCAAAAAAAGTCGATCCACCATCATTCTCAGGCTTCGGCAAGGAAAGAAACGTGAGATTCGTCGTATCATGTATCGTTTTAAATTGAAATTATTGACTCTAAAACGTGTCCGTTTTGGAGGGTTGTCATTGGGGAACCTGTCTGAAAACCACTACCGAGCCTTAACGGATAAAGAAGTCAAAACTCTAAATGGTTGAGTGTTTTTTGTCAAAATTAATAATCCTTTTCTTGGTAGGGATTCTCATTGAGAGACGGTAATTTTGCCGGCTTATTGAGAATTGAAATTAATGATTATCGCCATAGACGGACCATCAGCATCTGGAAAAAGTACAACAGCTAAAGGGGTCGCAGAAAAACTTGGGATCACGCATGTTGATACAGGTGCAATGTATCGTGCAGTCACTTTAGGGCTCAAACTGTCTGAAATTTCGCCTGATGATGATACAAGTGTTTGTCAGTACTTATCGGGGATTGAACTCTATTTTGATGCAAAGAACAAAATACATTTGAATGGTGTTGATGTTTCCCATGAGATTCGGTCAGGGGATATTTCATCAAGGGTTAGTGCCGTAAGTGCAATCCCGGAAGTGAGAGAAAAAATGGTGATTATTCAACGGCGAATCGCTGGGGAACAGAATTGTGTATTGGAAGGCCGGGATATTGGAACGGTTGTATTTCCCAATGCAGAATTCAAATTTTTCCTAATTGCGGACATTGATGTCCGGGCTAAACGCCGGTTAATAGAACTTGAAAAAATGGGTGAAACTAAAACCATTTCTGAGTTGATCGAAGATATTAGACGTCGAGATCAACTGGATTCATCCAGGAATCATTCACCGTTAATTCAGGCGGATGATGCAATCCCTATTGATACAAGCCAACTCACGATCAATGAGCAAATAAAAATAATAATAAACCATATTAACCATAACAAATAACAAGGAAACATCATAAGCATGTTTGAAGAACAAAATTTAGAACAGGCAGTGGAAGAGACTTTGGAATCAGTTGTAGAAACAACTGAAGAAGAAGCCAGCGTGGAAGCGCCTTCTGCCCCGGCCGAAACTGTAGCCGAAATCAAAGATTATTTAAATCCGGAACTATTTCACGATATTCGTATTGTGGGGCAATCTGAGATTAATGCCCATAATAGTGATGTTGAAGTAAGTCCAGAATTAGAGAAATTATACTCTAGAACCCTTGGAGACATTACGGAACACTCTTTAATCAATGGCCGAGTTGTGGGCATGAATGAGAGGGACGTACTGATTGATATTGGATTCAAATCTGAAGGAATCATCGATCGTCACGAATTTGAAGAAGGAGAACTGCCGGGGATTGGAGATCAAGTAGAAGTCTATCTTGAGTTCATTGAAGATGCTAGCGGAAATACAATTCTTTCAAAAGAAAAGGCAGATTTCATGCGGCGTTGGAAAGAACTTCGTGATGCATTCGAAGAGGAAACTATAATTACCGGAACTATTGTCCGTCGTATAAAAGGTGGTTTGATTGTTGATCTTGGCGTAGTTCAGGCATTCTTGCCCGGCTCACAAGTGGATGTGCGTCCAATCATGGATTTTGATGTTTATCTTAATAAGGAAATTGAGATCAGGCTTGTGAAATTTAATGAAGCACGAAAAAATATCGTTGTTTCACATAAAGTGATACTCGAAGAAAGTCTGAAAGAACAACGGGAGGCCTTATTTAAAGAATTAGAAGTTGGCTCTATTCTTGAAGGTCGAGTAAAGAATATCACCGATTTTGGGGTCTTTGTTGATTTGGGAGGTATTGATGGTCTCCTGCATATCACAGATTTGTCCTGGGGTCGTGTGAATCATCCATCTGAAGTTTTGGAAATGAATGATAATATTACCGTTAAGGTTATTGAATATGATGAAGAGCGGAAACGGGTTTCACTTGGACTTAAACAACTTGTCCCTCATCCCTGGGAGGATGTAGAAATCAAATATCCCATGGGAAATGTTGTGACCGGTAAAGTTGTTAGCTTGACCAATTATGGCTGTTTCATTGAACTTGAGCCGGGAGTTGAAGGATTAATCCACGTTTCAGAAATCTCTTGGACAAAACATATTAAGAATCCCTCAGAAGTATATTCCATGGGTGATGAAATTGAAGCAAAAGTTCTCTCTATTGATACGGATGAACATAAGATTAGCCTTGGAATTAAACAACTCCAACCAGATCCATGGGATGAAATTGAAGATAGATATATGGTTGGGACTGTCCAGAAATGTAAAATTCAAAATCTTACACAATTCGGTGCTTTTGCAGAATTGGAAGAAGGCATTGATGGCTTAGTTCATGTATCTGATCTTTCCTGGACAAAAGTGATAAAACATCCTAAAGAAGTTGTTGAAAAAGGTCAGGAAATCGAAGTACGTATCTTGGAAGTCTCTCGCGAAAATCGTCGAATTTCTCTTGGCTATCGTCAAATCTTTGATGATCCTTGGCCTGGAATTATCGACCATTACCAAGCAGGAAATGAAGCGAGTGGTGAAATAATTCGGGTTTTGGATAAGGGTATTATTATTCAATTAGAAATGGACGTAGAGGGAATTATCCCATTTGGGAAAATGTCGAAACGGGATCGCAAATCTCTGGCAAGTCAATACGAAGTAGGTGCAAATCTTTCAGGTATTGTGATGAAAGTAGCGCCTGAAGATAAAAAAGTAGTCCTATACAAAGAGGAATTGGCCGGTACTGGTAAAACAACATCTGCAACGGATGAGGTTAAACAGTATTTAAAGAACCAAGATACAGATTCAAGTGAAAAACTAGAATTACCTCAGGAACTCTTGGAATTGGCTAGCCAAGCTGAAAAGGATGGCGTACCAGACGAATCATTGGATTTTGAATCTGAAACTGAAACTGAAGTAGAAGAATAATAGGTTTTCAATGGGTAAAGTCATCTCATGGCTATGAAAAGACCCGTTGATTCTTTATTTGGTCAAAGAATAGCCCTTCCTTTTGGGGCTTTTGGCTTAGCTTTGTTTCTGTGGGTATTCGTTGTATCAGAAAACGAATATTCTATAGTGATGGATTTACCAATAGAAGCCCGCAACTTAAATGTCCAAAAAGCACACCGAGAGGAAGTCCCACAATTTGCGAACGTTCGGTTAAAAGGCACCGGTCGCGACCTTTTTAAAGCATTTATTCTTAAAAAGTATGCTGGATTCAAATTGGTATTGGATCTTGAAGGTATATCTAAGGAATATGAGTTTGTCTTGAATGAGTATTTCGAAAAATATCCTCAAAAAATCGTTCTACCGTCAAAATACAATTTATCTTTTGTTGAGGTGGTTTATCCAAATAGAATCCAGATCAGCTTGGATGAATATCAAGTTAAAACCGTACCGGTTTTACCCAATTTGATTGTACGTCCTGCGCCAGGATATATTCAAGTGGGGAAAACAGTATTCTCTCCTAGGAAAATTGAGATAGCAGGTCCAAAAGAAGAATTGGCCTTAATTAATCATGTTGAAACGATCTTTGATACACTTGTTGGAACTATGGTCTCCATCAAAGGGTACTTAGATATTGCCACATTAGGTCGATTAATTGAATATTCAGAAAATGAGATTGAAATCAATTTGGATATCCAGGAAATCAGTGAACGAATCATTGTGGATATACCTGTCAGAGTAATCAATATTCCTGATAATATCAGGGTATTTCCCTCTCCGCAAACCGTATCCTTAACTGTTGTCGGTGGCGTACAGCGTATCGCCAAATTGAACCCGGAAGAGGTTCAAATTGTTATTAATTTTAATAATTGGAATCGTCAAATTCAATTTTATGAACCACAGGTAAATATACCATCTGATGTATTAGAATGGCGGGACATTTCGCCCAGAAGTCTTGAATTGGGTGTTGCTCGTGAAGTCCAATGACCCTTTTAGGCATAGAAACATCCTGCGATGAAACAGCAGCAGCTATTTGTCGCCAGGGACAAATTCTTTCCAGCATTGTCAGTTCTCAGGTAATTCATGCCAAATATGGAGGTGTGGTACCAGAGCTAGCCTCTCGAGAGCATGAAAAACTTCTGAATCAAATCGTGCATAAAACTCTGAAAGAATCCCGTGTTCAAAAACAAGATATTGATGCAATTGCTGTGACATCTGGACCTGGTTTGGCAGGAACATTATTAACAGGTGTAAGTTTTGCAAAAGGGATGGGCTTGGGACTCAATATTCCTGTAATTCCAATTAATCATTTAGAAGCCCACATCTTTGCGAACTTTTTAGCAGATCCGACGTTGAAATACCCGTTTGTCTGTTTATTAGTTTCAGGCGGTCATACACAATTATGGTACATTCAGGGAATAAATCAATATAAACTCTTGGGGGAGACTAGGGATGATGCAGCAGGAGAGGCATTTGATAAAGGTGCAAGAATCCTTGGACTTGGATATCCGGGTGGACCAGCTATCGAAAAGGAAGCTAGGGGCGGAAATCCATTGTCCCATCGATTTCCGCGTGGGCTCATGGGGAAAGAGTCACTTGAATTCAGTTTTAGCGGTTTGAAAACATCCTTACTTTATTTTATGTATGATTTTCAAGAAAGTGCTACCATGACAAAACGGGATGTGATCGCCAGTTACCAGCAGGCGATTATCGACACCTTGGTTGAAAAATTGAAACGAGCTTTAAAAACAACAAAAGCAAAAACATGTGTTATCGCTGGTGGCGTTGCAGCCAATAAATGCCTGCGGAATCAATTGATGGATTCATTAGGAAATACGAGGATTCTTTTCCCGGACCTATCTTATTGCACTGACAATGCTGCTATGATTAGCTTTTTAGGTGAATTGAAATATAACTCCGAGAATATATACTCTTTAGATTTTGGGGTACAGCCCAATCTAAAACTTGCTTAAATGTGAATTTAATCCTGTCACAGCCCAACTCGGAATTTTGGTTAATATTATTTTTATGCCTCATTGGTTTTATTTTTTCTTTCTATCAGGTAAGTGATCAAAAAAAACTTCGTCCCATCATTATTTTACGTGGGATTTTAATATTAATTCTGGTATTATTATTTTTGGATCCTAAAGTTGAAGTGACTACTAAAAATTCTAATGATTTGAAATGGCATCTTTATTTGGATCGTTCCTTAAGTATGTCATATCATACCCATCCTTCAGTGGGATCTCTCGTTTCAGGTTTCGACCAGATTCTTGAAAAAATTGAACGGAAAGACGTTCCCATTAAAATTTTTGGTTTTGGTTCTGATTTGGATACAAGTTGGACCGTTGGTGATAAGCAGATTCGAGATGGTTCAACAGATCTTGGTCAGGTTTTGAATCATATTAGGTCTAATGAAAAAAATGATCTTGCAGGGTCAATTATCATCACAGATGGACAAGTAAACCTGGGAGCAGAAATTCCTTCAGAGAATTTGAATATTAATTCTCCGATTCATATTGTGGGTGTAGGAGATGAAACTCCATTAGTGGATGTCTCCATTCATGCCATTGATGCTCCACCAGTTATTATCAAAGGGGAAAATGCTGATTTGGATGTGACAATTTCAAGCCATGGGACTGTAAATGAACGGTTGAATGTCACAATTTATTCAGGGAAAAAGTTAGTAGGATCAAAAGTGGTAACCGTTTCGGGCGATGGGAGTTTAGAACGTGTTCGATTTCGAATAAATCCAACTCAATCCGGGGAAGCAAAATATAGAGTACAAGTGAATGCACTCTCTGATGAGATCAATATCCAAAATAATAAACAAATTGTACCAATTCAGGTCTTAAAAAATGAATACACCATTGCTCTGATAACTGGAGCACCCAATTTTAATACACAAGTTATTAAACAGATTATTTCAAAACATTCGGAATATCGAATTGACCATTATATTTTTCGTCCAGATGGCTATACCAGGAATCTAAAATCATTTTGGGATACAAAATATGACTTGATCCTTTTTGATAACCACCCCATCGAAGAAAATGCAAAAGAATGGCAATCTTATATTAGGATTTTTGCAAAGAAATTAGTCTCTCACCAATCCAGCCTTGCCATTGTTGTAGGGAATGAAACTCATGAAAAATCTTTGGCATCTTTTTTGGGCCTAATGGATATGACTCTTAATAAGCCAATTATAGAACTTGGAACACCCTATGAATGGGAATTGAGTCCAAGATGGGATAAATTTTTCCCATTTCATAGAATTAATTTTGATAATACAGATCTTACAAACCTTCCACCAATTTTGCTACAATTTGAGGTAGATTCGTCTCAAGGAATTCCCTTAGCGCATTTTTCTATTTCAGATGTTGAAGTACCATTACTCATGGTTGGTGAGAAATCATCTTTAAGGTTTATGGTTTGGACATCTCCAGAATTAAATACTGTTTATTATAAAACACGAAATTCCCAAGTGTCTGATCTTTCCCAACAAATATTTGACCCTGTTTTTTCTTGGTTAATGAGAACCGGAAATGGTCAAGATTATTATTTCAGATCAGAAAAAAATTCGTATCAACAGGGAGAAAGAGTTACAGTTAGAGGGAAAGCCATTCGTGATGACGAAACAATTATGGAAGGATTTGTCCATGTATCAAACAACGGGCAAAGGATTAATTCAAAACCCATCACTTATGATGATAATACTGGGTATTATACAGGGCAATTTTGGGCGTCCAAATCTGGACAATTGGATTACGAGGTAGAATTCATCCATGGTGATAAATCTATGATAGTAAATCAAGGATCAGTGCAGGTTCAAGAGAGCCAAGTTGAATTGAATCATGTTTATTTAAATAAGGATCCATTGAAAAAATTGGCTGAATTAGGTGATGGTACGTTCAGGCACTGGGATAACAGGCTATCCTTGATTAGTCAAATAAACCCAGTTACAAAATTGGAAACATTTTATTCGAAAGTGGTTCTTCATGACAGCAGGTGGTTGGTGATGTGTATATTGGGACTATTATCCGCAGAATGGGTTTTAAGAAGACGCCTTGGCTTGATGTGAGTCTTGGGAACAGATAACGAGGGCTGTAAGTTTAACGCTTATTGTTAAGGAAAAATTGTGAAAAAAATAACTGTAATTGGTACAGGATATGTTGGTCTTGTAAGTGGTGCTGGGATCTCGGATTTTGGTCATCATGTTACCTGTGCCGATATAATAGAATCTAAAATTAAATTACTTAAGAATGGTGAGATTCCAATTTATGAACCAGGTTTGCATGAACTAGTTGATCGTAATGTAAATGCTGGAAGATTATCATTTACAACGAAGGTAGATGAAGCAATCCAGCAAGCAGACGTTATTTTTATTGCTGTAGGGACGCCTCAGAGCGACAATGGTGAAGCAAATATTTCAGCAGTAGAGTCTGTGGCGAAATCTATTGGAAAAAACCTGAATAGCTATAAAGTCATTTGTACAAAAAGTACGGTACCCGTTGGCACGGGCGACATTATATGTGAATTGATTCGTGAAAACATGGAGGATGGAGGCGAATTTGATTATGTTTCCAATCCGGAATTTTTAAGAGAGGGATCAGCCGTTAAAGATTTTCTTTGGCCGGATCGAGTTGTGATAGGTGCTTCAAGTATTAAAGCGTTTAATATCATGAAAGAAGTTTATCGCCCACTTTATGTTAACGAAAAACCTATACTGCACACTAATGTTGCAACAGCTGAAATGATCAAATATGCAGCCAATGCTTTTTTAGCGCTTAAGATTAGTTATATCAATGAAGTGGCGAACTTATGTGAAGCGGTTGGGGCAGATGTCCATTTGGTCGCAAAAGGTATGGGACAGGATGGGCGGATCAGCCCAAAATTTTTACATCCAGGTCCAGGATTCGGTGGCTCCTGTTTCCCGAAGGATACTCAGGCATTTGCAACTCTTTCCCGTGAAAAAGGTGTACCTATGAATACAATTGATGCAGCTATTACCACCAATAATATTCAGAAAACAAGGATGGTTGAAAAATTAAATATTTTAATCGGTGGTGATTTCTCCGGGAAAACTATAGGTGTATTGGGATTAGCATTCAAACCTAGTACAGATGATGTTCGTGAATCGTCTTCCATTGAAATGATTCAATCTATTTTAGATGGAGGTGGGAAAGTAAAGGCTTATGATCCCATCGCGAATAAATCTATGCAGAATATTTTCCCCGATTTGGACTATTTACATTCTTGGGAGGAAACATGTGATGGTGTGGATGCTATGGTAATCATGACAGATTGGAACGAATTCAGAGGTATGAATTTGAAAAAATTGAAAAAGATTATGAAAACACCTCTAGTTTTGGATACACGAAATATTTTAAGCATGGATAAATTATCTGAATATGGATTCCAATTTGATAATGTGGGTCGAAAAACAGTTTTATGATTGTTAAAAATACATTACTGGATGGTGTGAAAATAATTACACCTACTATTTTCGAGGATGAACGGGGTTATTTCTTTGAATCCTATAAAGCGCCTATTTTCAAGAATAATGATCTCCCAATCAATTTTGTTCAGGATAATGAGGTAAAGTCAACTAAAGGAGTACTTCGTGGACTTCATTATCAATTTAACCGTCCACAAGGGAAATTAGTCCGTGTTATTTCCGGAAGTATTTTAGATGTAGCAGTAGATATTCGAAAAGGGTCACCTACATTTGGACAATCTGAAATTGTTCATCTAACTGCTGAAAATAATAAAATGCTATATATTCCTGAAGGATTTGCACATGGTTATCTTGTGACATCTTCGGAATCGATTGTCGTATACAAATGCACCGATGTTTATGATCCAAACGACCAATATGGTATTATTTGGAATGATGAAACAATTGGAGTGGATTGGATGTATGATTCACCGATCTTGTCAGAAAAAGATCTCATGCTTCCAGCCTTAAATGACCAACAATTTTTACCGGAATATTAAATGAAAAAATGTCTAGTTACTGGTGGATGTGGATTTATTGGATCTAACTATATTCGAACAGTCCTTGATAGGGAAGAAAATCTCCATGTAGTTAATTTGGATAAATTGACCTATGCGGGAAATATCCAAAACCTAGATGGTATTTCATCAAAAAACTTAACCATAGTTAAAGGAGATATTTGTGATGTGGATCTTGTTAATTCCCTCTTTGAAAAGCATCACTTTGATACTGTAGTCCATTTTGCAGCAGAGAGTCATGTGGATCGTTCCATAGAAGGTCCCGCAGAATTTATTCAAACCAATGTGGTTGGGACGCTCAATTTATTGGAGCAATCTCGGATATTTATTAATAAAACTAATAATGACAATTTTCGGTTTCTACATGTTTCTACCGATGAAGTATATGGCTCATTAGGTGATGATGGAAAATTCCTGGAAACCACACCTTATGACCCAAGTTCGCCCTATTCAGCATCCAAGGCGGGTTCAGATCATTTGGTTCGTGCATGGAATCGTACCTTTGGATTACCAACTTTGATTACCAATTGCTCAAATAATTATGGCTCATACCAATTTCCGGAAAAACTGGTTCCACTAATGATCATTAATTGTCTTCAAGGAAACCCACTCCCTGTCTATGGAAAGGGAGAGAATGTAAGAGATTGGCTTTTTGTCGGGGACCATTGCGATGCAATTCACACGGTTTTAGCCAAAGGTGAAATAGGTGAGACATATAATATCGGTGGAAATAATGAGATTAAAAATTTAGATGTGGTCACTATCATTTGTTCTCTTTTAGATGAAATTTCTCCCCGTGAAAATGGTTCTAGCTATTCTGATTTGATTACATTTGTTAAGGATCGACCCGGACATGATTTTCGATATGCCATCGATGCTGGAAAAATTCGAAATGATTTAGGTTGGTCTCCAAATGAATCATTTGAAACAGGGATTCGGAAAACAATTCATTGGTACTTGGATAATCAAAACTGGTGGAAGACGATTCAGGATAATAATTACAGACAGGAAAGACTAGGAGTTATATAGAAATGAAGGGAATAATTTTAGCAGGTGGTAGCGGTACTAGGCTTTATCCGGCGACAAGAGTTGTGTCCAAACAACTCCTGCCAATCTATGATAAACCCATGATATATTACCCTCTATCTACATTGATGTTGTCAGGTATCAGGGATATTTTGATCATTTCAACACCAGAAGACACTCCGAGATTCGAACAATTATTTGGAAATGGTCATCATATTGGTCTCAATCTTTCTTATACCATCCAATCATCACCGGATGGATTAGCACAAGCATTCATCCTGGGAGAAGATTTTATAGGAGGTGATCCTGTAACCCTCATTCTAGGTGATAATATATTCTTTGGTCATGGCTTGGTAAGCATGCTGGCGAAGAGTGTTTTATCAGTAGAAGAAAAGGATAATGCAGTTGTATTTGGGTATGGCGTAAAGGATCCCCAAAGATATGGTGTGGTGGGTTTCAATGATGTAGGACAAGCCACGAGTATCGAAGAAAAACCCAAAAACCCAGCATCAAATTATGCTGTGGTTGGATTGTATTATTATCCTAATGATGTAGTTGAAATAGCAAAAAATGTAAAACCATCTTCTCGTGGGGAATTGGAGATTACTTCAGTTAACCAAACCTATTTAAATCAAAGTCGTCTTCGTGTTGAACTCATGGGTCGTGGGTATGCTTGGTTGGATACAGGGACTCAGGAAGCTATGAATAATGCATCTAACTTCATTAAAACGATTGAAGATAGACAGGGATTAAAAGTGGCATGTTTGGAAGAAATTGCTTTTAATCAAGGATTTATTGATCAACATGAACTTGAAAGACTTTCAGACAACTATTCCAATGAATATGGAGATTATTTAAGAGGATTATTGGATTAATCTAACGAAAATGTGGTTTTTGCTGTTATTCCAATATTTAGGGAAATTTTAGAATAATCTTTTCCTGAATTTCGGTTTGGATCATAAGGATTAAATCCAGGATTTGTCCAATCAATCCAGTCACATCCCACTCGGATAAAAACCCTGTTATTAAAGATACCCTTAGTTCCTTTTATCGAAGCAACATTTCTTGATTCTGTGTTACCCGAAAACCGATCATAATAAATATTATCATATTGTCTAACAAGCATATCCTCAGTTAATTCCCCACGCTTGAGATGAGAAAAAGATGAGGAAACATCTATCCCATTAAATTGAGTATTGTAAGAAAGATATAATTCCTCTGCATGGGGACCCGCCCAAAATCCAAGTGAATAATCATAGGAATAGGAATCATTAATATTAAATCGATGTCGATAGACCCGGTGATCAGTCCAGGT
>CAXCBH010000006.1:0-18065 GCA_963980675.1 uncultured bacterium
CTGCCATTTCCATTTTAGAAGTGATTACAGCATACTTTATTGATGAAAAGGGCTGGACTCGTAAAAAGGCCACTATCATTTTCGGTTCTGTAATTACCATTGTGGGTGCTTTTTGTTCACTTTCAATGGGCTCTTTTAATATCACATCTTTTTTAGATATGAGTTTCTTTGATGTAATGGATTACCTGTCATCTAAATATATGCTGCCCATTGGCGGAATGCTTACTGCAGTATTTGTTTTATATCGGTGGGGTATTTCGAATTTTATTGCTGAAATGGTTGTTGGTATGGATAATCAAAATGTGAATCCTGTATTTGTTCGTATCTTATTTGCAGTCTCCGCAACTGTGGTGGGGTTTATCTTATTGAACGAGATCATTGCATCCATCACAGGTACCCCAATTATTGGATAATTTATGATCGTAGAACGCATTTTCCCTCCAGATAAGCCCTCATATAATAAATGGAGGAACTCATTTATACAATTCGGTAAAATTATTGATTCGATGGGATTGATCCAATTATTCACCATTTGGACCTTTACCGTGGCAGGTATTGTTTTACAAATGGGTTCAACAGACCGTTTTGTCTATTGGGAATGGGCCGCTTGGTATATTGGTTTGCTTAAACTTGCTTTTGTAACAGGTTTATATATTTATATTTTCCAGCCAAAAGGAATCTGGACCGCGGGGAAAAAACGACTTAATGAAAAAGAATACGGCGTCCATTTTGGCGTTGCACTTTTATTGCTTCTTATCGGTTGGGCGAATCAGAATAGTTCGGTAAATGAATTAAGATTATTTTTACCTTATTTAGCTGCTTTTTTAAGCGGATTAGCCATTTTTCAATTTCAGATAAAATTCGATGAAACAAAAGGTGAATGGTTCAACTTTAATTGGGATAAAAAGATATTTTTTCTTTCTATTTCTGTAGGATTAATGGCAGGTGCGATCGTTTTAGGCTTTTATATGGATGACCCCATCATTAGTACAGCCAGTATTGTATCATTACCTTTCCCAGTGATCGCACTCTTGTGGTCAAATCATGTCCGACATTTACAGCGAGCTCGATTTTACCCATTGTTCATTTTATCCATGTTCCTTTGTGTCCGTGCACCATGGTTCCTAATCCCATTAGCAGGATTATTTTATACACTTCGGATAGTGAATTATTTCAGGTATGGAATTGTTTTTCCTTCCTTTGGTGTTGATCTCCCGGACGAAATTTAAGGATGTTTGATGTCATTATTGTGGGTGCCGGTCCTGCCGGTACCACTGCTGCATTGTATGCACACCGACTGGGCTTAAACTGTATTTTATTGGATAAGGCAATATTCCCGAGAGATAAGATATGTGGTGATGCATTATCTGGGAAAAGTGTCCGCATAATGCGGGAATTGAATCTTTTGGATGAAGTAGAAAAATTGGAAGGCTCCGAAATCAACCGAATTACATTTGGAAGTCCTAGTAACAAACAATTCGATATTCACTTACAAGAGAAAAAAAATAAGACTAAGATTACTAAAGGTTTTGTTATTCCCAGAGAAATCTTCGATAATTATATGTTTGAAAAAGCTGACGCTGTCACAGAAACCCGACAAGGATTCTCCGTCAAAGATCTTATCCTCGAAAATGATTGTGTTATGGGTATTATTGGAAAAACCAAAAATGGAGTTGAAGAAGAAATTCGAGCTCCAATTGTCATGGGTTGCGATGGGTGTAACTCAATTGTAGCAAGAAAGCTTGGACTCTACGAAATGAATATGGAAAATACTTCTGTTGCAGTCCGGTGTTATTATGAAGGTGTGAAAGGATTAACAGACCAAATCGAGCTCCATTATGTGAAGGAAGTAAATCCAGGTTATTTTTGGCTTTTCCCTGCAGGTGAAGGAAGAGCCAATATAGGAATCGGTTTAAGTAAAAGTGACATGAAAAAGGAAAAGCGCACCCTTAGAGAAATTATGGATGAAGTTACTCAAACTGAATATTTTAAAGAACGATTTGCCGATGCAAAACAACTGGAGCGACCCGTAGGATGGAATTTGCCTTTAGGGAGTATCCATCGAAAAAACCATGGTAATGGATTCATGCTTCTTGGCGATGCAGCTGGGCTCGTCGACCCATTTACTGGAGAGGGAATTGGGAATGCTATGGTATCAGGTCAATATGCCATGGAAATAGCTGCAAAATGTAAAAAATCAGGTAATTATTCCGAAAGTGCTTTGGCTGAATATGATCTATTACTTTGGGAAGAAGTGGGAAAAGAGTTAAGAACGAGCACTAAATTACAAAGTCTGGCCCAATCTAAATTTCTATTAAACTTTGTAATCAATCGAGCTTCAAGAAACGAGGAAGTTCAAAATATTATTTCAGGGATGTTATCGCATGAAATCCCGAAAGATGAACTTTCGAGCCCGTTATTTTATTTTAAAATTTTTTTTTCATAATTGGGTAATCCTTTGGATAGAAAATCGCTTCTCAAAACACTCAATTTATCTCGTTTTACTGCTTTCGATTTTGAAACCACCGGTCTCGATCCATATAACGATCGCATCATAGAAATTGCGGCCATCCGATTCGAAGATGGCGAGATAACAGATCGATATGTAGAATTAATCAATCCTGAAAGATCCATATCGAGAATGATCACAGAAATTACCGGTATTTCAAATAAAATGGTTCAAAATGCACCCACAGAAGAAACTATCATTGATGATTTTTTATATTTTCTTGGGAATGATCCTTTGGTGGCTCACAATATTCATTTTGATGAACAATTTTTATCAGTAATGTGTGATCGTCTTGGTAGAAATAAAGGGAATAATGCTAATTATGATACTCTCCAACTATCACGAAGTTTATTTTTTGACCAACCTGTATTCAATTTAGGTGCATTATCTGAATACTTTGGCTTATCTGCTAAAGGAGCACATAGAGCAGAAAAAGATACCGAAAATACAGGATTGATCTTTTTGGAAATGTTAGACGAATTAAGCACATATCCTTTAGAAATGATCTCAAAAGTCATTGCATTGACAAAGGGATCTGATATTCCGAACCAGCAATTATACATTGATCTCGGCAATGAATTGACGCGACTGGGCGATTTGAAATCAGGATTAAACTCATCTAGTCATATACATGAATTCAAATGGAATACGTACCGTTGTAACGGATCACGTGATATTAATCAAATCAAAGCAGATGATGTTTTTGGTCCTACTGGACTTTTGAAAAATGTACATCCAAATTTTGAGAGCAGACCCAATCAGGCTAAATATGCTGCTTTGGCAGAAGAAACTTTAACACAAGAAAAGGGTGTCGGTGTGGTAGAAGCAGGGACAGGGCTTGGGAAATCAATGGCATACTTGTTTGGCGCTTTTAAAAATTCATTGAATGTTGAACATAATGGACCAACCGTGGTTGCCTGCCATACAAAGCACCTTCAAGATCAATTATTTTATAAAGATCTGCCACAACTCGCTGAAA
Source organism: uncultured bacterium (assembly GCA_963980675.1). Taxonomy (GTDB): domain Bacteria; phylum Fidelibacterota; class Marinisomatia; order Marinisomatales; family UBA1611. The sequence goes on from CAXCBH010000006.1 coordinate 3,489, forward strand.
CATTGGATGTACCAATCAAGGCAGTTATGATTAAAGGAAGGAATAATTATATTTGCAAAACGCGATTTGATTGGTTGATTTCAGATGCAAAAGCACTCGATAGTTTGGACGTAGAAGCGTTAATTCCTATATTATTTTGGATGTATTGGACAAAAACTGGAGATTTATCAGAATGCTCAGGTTTTTTTAATGCACGGAGAACGTGGTTAAAACCCACTTTTTGTAGTGAACCGGGTTTTTGTACAGGTGATGTTTGTAATCGAAATGATGGGTGTTATTATGGGAAATTAAAAAAAGCTATTTTCCGTGCGCATATTATTGTTGTAAACCACTCACTGTTAATGACAGATGCAGCCCAACCAGGGTTTCTACCTGATTTCAATTCTGTGATAGTTGATGAGGCCCACAATCTTGTGACATCTGCCTACCAACAATTCAAGACAAAATGGAGCGAGCAAGAAACATCTTATTTACTCCAAACAGTTGATCCATCATTTACACGGTCTTCTCGTTGGAATAATATTTTACATAAAATAAGTGAATTGGAACCGAGCATTGGACATCTGCGCGATGATCTAAAAGAATCGGTAAAACAAGCCCAAAAATGTTTAAAAGATTTCATGTTAGCTTTATCAGAAGACAATCATAACAGATTCACACCAGCAAAAGCCTATCAAGATAAACCAATTTTAGGTCTATTGGAAAAAGTATATGCACCAGTTACGTTAGAGATCCATGACATGAAGAAAAGTTTAGAACATGTTTTTTCTATTTTAGAAAAAATTCGAAAATCTGTTTTGGAAATGGATCCATCCCGTACCGATTATTCTGTTCTGCATTCAGTATTAGACCGTGGTTTGGAAACCACTAACAGTCTGATAAATTCCCTGATACGTTTGACGGAGAATCAGGATAATGACTGGGTCTATTGGATGGAGGGAGAATATAGAAGCCCTAATACATCCAAAGAGAGGTTAATCATTTCACTTCATGCTTCCTTGGTTGATGTTGCGGAAACATTAAAGGAACAATTTTTTAAACGATTTGATTATTGCTTATTAACATCCGCAACACTTAAAGTGAACAATTCGTTTAGCTACTTTGTGCGACGAATAGGTTTAGATGATAGCGATAAAGTAATAACTAAAGAATTTCTTAGCCCTTTTCTATATAATGAACAGGTCACTTATCACCAATATGGTGGTTCTCGCGAAATATCTACAGACCCCACCATGATTGGAGAATTAGTTTATCATTTACATAAAACGCTTGGTAAAAGGACAATGGTGCTATTTACATCAAGAAAAGCATTAACTGATACAGCAAATTACTTAAAAGAAAAACCGGGTGGACGAGACTTACCCTTATTCGCTCAGACCCGTGGTGCATCAAGACCTGGAATTATTAAAGGAATGCATCAGCATCCAAATGGAATTTTATTTGGAACAAACAGTTTTTGGGAAGGGGTCGATCTCCCAGGTGACCTTTTAGAGATTCTAATCCTAGTGAAACTTCCTTTCGATGTGCCGTCCGAACCTTTGGTAAAATCTTATTCGGAATTTGTAAGTCAAATCGGTGGAAATAGCTTTATGGAGTATACGGTCCCTGAATGTGCCATCCGTTTTCGCCAAGGTTTCGGTCGATTGATTCGTACAACTTATGATGCTGGAAAATTTATTTGTCTTGATAACCGTATTGTCACCAAACGATATGGTCAGGTTTTCGCTAGATCCTTACCTGTTGAAATGACAACTTTCTCTGAGATGGATTCGATCCGATAATCTTTTTTTCTGTCGTTTGATTAAAATCAAACAAAATCATAGATTCGTAGATGAAAATACTACGTATTTCTACCCGTTCATATTCTTATCGAGATTTCGCTCATCTTTTTGATGGGCCTGTCTGCGTCACTCTGACGAAAAACTCCCTTCATAATCTCAAACAGTCACATAAGCGTCTTCTCGCAAAAATTAATACAGGCGAAACGATCTATGGGGTCAATACCGGATTCGGGAATTTGAGTAAAATTAAGATTGATCCTAAAGACCAAAAAGATCTTCAACTCAATTTAGTACGAAGTCATGCTTCCGGTGTAGGTAATCCTCTTGAACTTGGATTAATTCGTACTATTTTTGTTCTAAAACTCCTGACATATGTAAAAGGATATAGTGGTATTAGGTCAGCCGTAGCAGAAAAAATTGTCCAATTTTTAAATCATGATATTCTCCCCGTCATTCCTGAAAAAGGCTCTGTAGGAGCCAGCGGTGACCTAGCACCCTTGGGACACATGGCTCTAGCTCTCATTGGCGAAGGTAAAGTATTTTACAACGGAAAGGAAATAACGACTAAAACGGCACTTTCAAAAGCCAAGATAAAACCTTTAGTATTACAACAAAAGGAAGGCTTGAGTCTTGTTAATGGCACACAGGTTTCCACAGCTCTGGCCATTAAATCCTTATTGGATGGGGATTTATTGTTAAAAACAGCAGATATTGCAGGAGCACTTTCTGTTGAAAATAGTTTTGCTAGTCGCAAAGTGTTTCAAAAGAAAATTCATGCATTAAAAAATCATCCCGGACAGCAATCTGTAGCCAGCAATGTGTATAAGCTTTTAAATGGGAGCAAGATCGTAAAATCTCATTCGAATTGCGGTATTGTTCAGGATCCATACAGTTTTCGCTGTATTCCTCATATTCATGGCGCATCTAAAGATGGATTCACACGGGCAGCAAATTTGATCGATAATGAGATCAATAGTGTTAGTGATAACCCAATTGTTTTAGAAAATGGTGATATAGTCAATTCCGGCCATTTTCATGGTGAGCATTTGGCACAGGCAATGGATTTTCTAGCGATCTCATTTTGTGAATTGGGTGCAGTTTCTGAAAGACGTACTCATTATTTTATGAAAGGTGTGGAAGGCAAGTTTCATCTATTTGTGACCAAATCTCCTGGTGTTGAATCTGGTTATATGATGGCCCATGTAACTGCATCTGCTTTAGTATCAGAAAATAAGACCCTGGCACATCCAGCCAGCGTGGATTCACTTCCAACATCTGGTGGACAGGAAGATCTTGTGAGTATGGCGCCTTGGGCTGGACAAAAACTATTGCAAATTCAACATAATTTACGGCACATTCTTGCGGTGGAATTACTTGTAGCGGGTGCTGCAAATCAAATTGCATCTCCAAATCTCACACCAGGGAAAGGAACATTACCTATTCTGAATATTCTTAAATCTTTGTGTAAGTATCAGGATGGGGATCGTACTCTTTCTGAAGAGATTGAATTAATTGCAAAAAAAATTAAATGTGGCGAATTTGTACACGCCGTAACTAAAAACATTATTTTGGAGTAACTGTGAAAAATCGTCCCCCTTTTAAACAAGCCCTGACATTTGATGATGTTCTTCTTGTTCCGCAGGCATCCACTGTTCTACCGCGGGACGTAGAACTTCAAACTCGATTAACAAAAGACATCACCCTGAATATCCCTATTTTAAGCGCTGCCATGGATACGGTAACCGAAAGTGAAATGGCGATTGCCTTGGCTCGAACGGGTGGGTTGGGTGTCATTCATAAGAATTTAACTATCGAAGATCAGGCAACAATTGTTGACCGTGTTAAGAGATCTGAAAGTGGAATGATCTTAAATCCTGTTACTATCAACGCCGGCACTTCGATTGGGGGAGCAAAAAAGATCATGGCTCAATTTAAAATCAGTGGGCTCCCAGTCGTGGATGATGATCGCTTGGTCGGAATATTAACTAATCGAGATATCAGATTCGAAACAGATAATTCCCTTAAAGTCTCTGACAGAATGACGTCAGAAAACCTAATCACTGTTCCAACTGGAACTTCTTTGGATAAATCGAAGGAGATTTTACAAAAACACCGCATCGAAAAATTACTGGTCGTTAATAAAGATGGGAAGCTTACAGGGCTTATTACAGTAAAAGATATTCAGAAAAAAGAAGATTTTCCTGATGCCTGTAAAGATAGCAATGGTCGCCTCCGTGTGGGAGCTGCAATAGGTGTATCAAAAGATGCTTTTGATCGTGCTGGGGCGTTAGCGGATGTAGAAGTAGACGCAATCATCATCGATACAGCCCATGGCCATTCTCAAGGAGTCTTGAATTCCATCGTAAATATTAAAAAATCATATTCAAATCTTGCAGTTATTGCGGGAAATGTGGCTACAGGAGACGGGGCAAAAGCGTTGATCGATGCTGGCGTGGATGGTGTAAAAGTAGGGATTGGTGCGGGTGCAAGCTGCACAACTCGTATGATTGCTGGTGTAGGCGTTCCTCAATTAACTGCTATCATGGATGCTGTGGACATAGCGAAAGGTTTCAGTATTCCGGTTATTGCCGATGGTGGAATTCGTTATAGTGGCGATGTTGCAAAGGCATTAGCTGCAGGGGCAGATTCAGTTATGCTTGGTAGCTTACTTGCTGGGATGGACGAAAGTCCTGGTGAAACAATTTTATATGAAGGGCGACAATATAAATCTTATCGTGGAATGGGGTCTATGGGTGCCATGCAAAAAGGTAGCGGCGATCGATACTTTCAAGAAGGTGCAGAAGCTACAAAATTGGTTCCTGAAGGGATTGAAGGAATGGTCCCTTATCGTGGTTCGGTTAGAAACACGATTCATCAATTGATCGGCGGTGTCAGATCATCAATGGGGTATTGTGGATGTAAAACGATAACAGGATTTGGAGAAAAATCAAATTTTGTTCAAATCACAGCGGCAGGAATAAAAGAAAATCACCCACATGAGGTTCGAATAGTCAAGGAAGCGCCTAACTATCAGGTCTCAGATGGGTGACCAATTATCTGTCTGAGTAAAGATTAACTCAGAGAGTTGACATGACGAGTAATTTGTGCCTTTCGACGTGAACCCGTATTTTTATGAATAAGATTCTTACTCACTGCTTTATCAATAATGCTTACTGCTTCACCATATGCTTTGTCTGCATCGGCTTTTGTTGTTGTTGATAAAACGTTTTTAATATGCGTGCGAAGACGAGACATGCTATCAATATTTCTTGCGCGTCTTTTTATATCTTGGCGTTCCCGCTTTATTTGTTGCGGATGTCTATCCATTTAGTAAAATTCCTTTAGTTTAAAGCCCACAATATTACACTATCATGAAATTCAGAGTCAATAAACTGTTTACAATATTATGAGCATCAAAATCATAGTATTTATATGGCAAAATTTCAGCTTATTTACTATTAATAATTCAATGCATATAAAATTTGAATATAACCTAGTTCATGGTATTTTTTTAGTATGAAGAAAATTAAACTTTTACAATCTGTCTCACTCTTTTGGGATTTAACTGAAAAAGAACTGGGATATATATCGGAAAAAATGGTTTCGAAACATTATGATGCAGGACGAATGATTCTTTTGGAAGCGTCAGAAGGAGAACAATGTTTTTTTGTAACAGAGGGCAGTGTCAAGATTACTCGATTAAGTAAGAAAGGACGGGAGGTCATACTTGCAATATTAAGTGATGGTGATTTTTTTGGCGAAATGTCGCTATTGGATGGTGAATTCCGTTCTGCAAATGTGGTGGCACTTGAGGATACGGAAGTATTAACATTGAACCGAAATGATTTTTTACTCGTTTTAAATAATTATCCACAAATTGCTATTCGGCTTTTAAAGGAAATGGCACATCGTTTACGAAAAAGTGATCGCCAGATAGCTAGTTTATCTTTAAGTGATGCTGAAAAACGAATAGCATTGTGTATCCTTCGCATCGCAGATGAGAAGGGTGTGATTAAGAAGGGCCAAGTGAGTATTCCAAAAATACCCATCCAGCAGGATATAGCTAATATGTCAGGCACATCTAGGGAAACAGTGTCCCGAACATTGAAATTGTTGGTAAAAGAAGGATTTGTTCAACGAAATGGTAAAGAACTTATTATTTATGATTATAACCGATTTGTTAAGGAGTTTGATTCTTAGATGCCTAATGCATTGATTTCGGGAATCTTAGAAAATGATACGCGCTCAATTTCAAAAGCCATTACCCGAATTGAGAATAATCAACGTATCGCTGATTCTTTTTATAATGATCTCCATGCAAGTTCATCCGGATCTATTCGGATAGGAATCACGGGCCCACCTGGGTCTGGGAAAAGCACTCTCACAAATGAATTGATCGAAACGTGCCTTTCAAAAAATAAAACCGTGGGTGTGATTGCTGTTGACCCAACAAGTCCATTTACGGGTGGTGCCCTATTAGGCGATCGTGTCCGGATGAATAAATATTTATGGGACAACAGAGTATTTATCCGCAGTATGGGTAGCCATGGAGATTTGGGTGGCTTAGCCAGAAAAGCCCAGGAAGCAGGTGATGTATTGGCTGCTAGTGGGAAAGATTTTATTATATTTGAAACAGTCGGTGTGGGGCAAGGCGAGCATGATGTAGCAAAGGCAGCGGATATTACGGTGGTAGTGCTAGTACCGGAATCTGGAGATGAGATTCAACTTATGAAAGCTGGGCTTATTGAAATCGCAGATATATTTGTGATTAATAAGTCAGATCGGGATGGTGCAAATAGATTAGCATCGCTCTTAAAAAATATTCTCCATAATTTTACAACTCTTGGCAAATTAGAACCACCAGTTTTCAATACAGTTGCAAATCAAGGTCACGGCATTATTGAACTATTTATGGGAATTCAGGATCATTTAAAATTAATGACTGAGAATGGTATGTTAGATGATCGTCGGTTAAGTAGATATCGAAATAGAGTGTCTGATCTTATATGTGTTAGGTTGGAAGATGCTTTCTGGACGGTAAAAAAGAGATCGCTTTTAGATCAATTAACGCAAACATTAAGTTCCATTAAAACTGCACCTGTAATTCTAGCACAACAATTATTGGATCGCCAACAAGATGAGTTCTAAAGTTCCAAAGGAGATGGGATTTCTTGACCATCTTGAAGAATTGAGATGGCGTTTTATTAAATCTCTACTGGCAATTGTTATAGGGTCTGCTGTTTCATTTGGATATATTGATCGAATCTTGGAAATTCTTCTTTACCCAACAAGAAACACAACAAATTCCATAAACCTCCAGGTTTTGTCGGTTCAAGGAATGTTTTTAATTAAATGGTTCATTTCCTTTATTTCCGGATTGATCATTGCACTCCCCATTTTACTATATCAGTTTTGGAAATTTGTTGCACCGGGACTTAAAATCAATGAAAAAAAATATGCATTTCCAGTAGTTTTTTTTGCTTTTACATCTTTTATGATCGGTATCTCATTCGGATATTTTATTTTAATTCCATTTTCATTAGAATTTTTCAGTAGTATCAGTTCAGGACATGTGGAAAATAATTTTTCTATTCAATATTATTTCAGTTTTCTCACATGGCTCATGTTAGGATCAGGATTAATTTTTCAACTGCCAGTGGTTTCTCTTCTTTTATCTGCTATTGGGTTATTAACGCCGCCCTTCATGCGTCATTATCGTCGGCATTCTATCATAATTATTATGGTTTTGTCATCATTCATTACACCACCTGATCCAATTTCCATGTTGATTATGGCATTTCCACTCATTTTGCTTTATGAGTTAAGCATTGGTGTCTCGTGGATGGTTAACCGCAATAAAACTTGATTGTACTAAACCATCATATATTTATTAACCCTATGCATATAGAAAAAAGAAAAATAGTTTATACATTAGGATTTCCGAAGGGTTCTCCAAATTCTTCGGTAATTTTATCACCATCATGCATAAAGATTTGATAACATTAAAAAAAATCACGGCGCCAATACTTGAGGATATAAAGATTTTTCAACAGGAGTTTGAAAATGCCTTGAAGTCAGAAGTACGTCTCATCAATTCTATTTCCAAATATATGATTCGAAATCGTGGGAAAAATATTCGTCCTATCCTGACAATCTTATCTGCCAGATTATGTGGAGAACCAACCTTTAATAGTTACAGAGCTGCTGCCATGATGGAATTACTCCATATTGCAACATTAATCCACGATGATGTGGTGGATGATGCAACCCTTCGTCGTGGGAGACCATCGATTAATCAAGTATGGAAAAATAAGATTTCTATTTTGATGGGTGATTTTATTTTAAGTAAAGCACTCATTAATATGATTGGTATTAAAGATTTTGATGCTCTGGAGCAAATTTCCAATACGGCTGAAAAATTGAGTGCAGGTGAAATTCTACAAATTGAAAAAAGTATCACAAAATCAATGACAGAAGATGTTTATTTTGATATGATTAATCAGAAGACCGCTTCCTTGATTGCAACTAGTTGTGAGTTGGGGGCAATCACAACGTCAAAAACAGATCAGGACAGGAAAGCTACTTTTGATTTTGGGGAAAACCTTGGTATGGCTTTTCAGATCAAAGATGATCTTTTTGATTTATTAGGAAAAGAAACAGATACTGGGAAAAATAGCGGAGGAGATGTGAAGAAAAACTTGATGACACTGCCTTTAATATTTTCTTATTCACAAATGACAAAATCTGAAAATCGACAGTTGAAAAAATTAATGAGTGCAAAGAAGAAAACCAAAAAAATTCTGACAGATATTCGCGGTATGATTGATGAATCAGGTGGATTCGAGTATTCAAGAAAGAAATTAGATGAATTTTCAAATAAAGCCTTGGACGCTATTTCGATTTCCCCAAACACGCCTGTAAAACAATCCTTATCTGATCTCGTCGCATTTAACGTACTCCGGGTTAAATAAAGCCATGTCCTTCGATCAGAAAATTCTGATCATCCGATTCAGTTCAATCGGAGATATTGTACTTACAACATCTCCTTTGAAAACGATCCGTAATAGGTTTCCGAACGCACAAATCAGTTATTTAACGCTGGAACACTTTGTGCCTCTTTTAGAATTTCATCCTGATATAGATAGACTCATCCCACTTAGTAAAAATATGACAGGTGCGAATCTGTGGGAATTTAGTGATTACATTCGAAAACAGAATTATTCAACCATATTTGATCTTCATAACTCTCTTCGTTCAAATATTATTACTTTCAGAACGACAGGGCCAGTCCTACAGTTGAAAAAACCAAGGTGGAATCGTTTCATGTTATTTCAATTTCACCAAAATATTTTTGCCGATGATTTCTCCACTAGAAAAATGTATCACGAGCATTTAGGAAAGATCTGGCAGGAAGGCGATGAAATTCCAAACACATCTTTAAAGGTCACAAACCATGAAAAAAATGAATCATTAAGATTTGTGGGAGAGGGTTCTTATATCACACTGATTCCCGGTGCGGCGTGGGAGCAAAAACAATGGTCATCGGACAAATATATTGAATTGATCCAGAATATTAATATGTCAGTTGTTTTACTTGGAGAGAAGAAAGATAATATATGTTTCCAAATTGCAAATAAATTACCATCTGTCATTAATTTGGCTGGCAAAACATCTTTGCGACAAGCTTTGGCTATTTTATCAAATTCTGCACACGTAATAGGTAGTGATACTGGATTGACTCATGCTGCGGAAGCGTTGCGTATTCCTGTGTCTATGATCCAAGGGCCCACATCCAGAGAAACAGGTGCTGGTGTTCATTTAGTGACTTCCCGGAATATTGAAAAAGATCTTTGGTGCCGGCCTTGTTCTCAAAATGGTAAACGACCCTGTTATCGGAAAAGTCAGGTATGTATGGATTCAATATCCGTAGGTGATGTTGTTCAATCAGTACCCTCGGTATAAAATATGAAGCTGATTTGGTTTATTAGTTATAATTTTATTTTTTATCCCTTAATCTTTTTGATTGGGTTGATTTTTTCTCTTTTTAACACAAAATTTAGACAAGGAGTTTCAGGACGGTTTCGTTCCCAATCAGAGTTGAAAAAATACTTTAATTCAATTTCTACCACCGCAGATATATATTGGTTTCATGCAGCAAGTTTGGGAGAATTCTATCAGGTGAAGCCTGTATTGGAAGGATTAAAGAATATTGAACCGGAGTGTGTAGCTATTGTGAGTTTTTCATCACCGTCAGGATATGATAATGCCAAGAGTGATTATATTGATCTCCGAATCTATATGCCGTTTGATTTTTTATGGAGTGTCAGGAGAGCATTAAAAATCACACGACCCAAAAAGGTAATATTTGCTTCCTATGACATTTGGCCTAATATGGTTTGGATCTCCGGATACAGAAACATCCATACTAATATTTTTGCTGCACGGATAAAAGACAGATCCCTGAAACTTAAATCAGGATTTATTTCTTTTCACAAATCAGTTTATCAATCTATATCAACAATTTATACAGTTGCAGAAAGAGATTATAAAAATATGCAGTTAATTATAGGTGATTCAAGCATACCAGTTTTACGGGCCTTAGGAAATCCTCGATACGATATGGTAATGAAAACTGCTGATGAATTCACAAAAGAACACCAACTCTCAGTTTTATCCCGAAATAATAGGATCATTATTGGTAGTTCGCACAAGGAAGATGATGAATTTCTGATTCCAGTATTGAGTAAAATGATGAATACTCATCCGGATTTAAAGATATTGTACGCACCTCACGAACCATCCAAGTCTGAGATCAAACGCATTCAATCCGCTTTCTCAGAATTTGGTTTAGAGTCATCTGTATTTGGAAGAAAGAAAATTTTGGAATTGCCAGAAGACAACGTGGTGGTATTAAGTGTTGTGGGTGTCCTTTCTAAACTCTATTGGCAAGGAAAGATCTGCTATGTTGGCGGTGGTTTTTCCACGGGAATCCATAATGTAATGGAACCAGCAATTGCAAGATTACCAGTGATTTTTGGTCCAAATTATCATCATGCTCACGAAGCAGAAGAACTCTTGGATAATGGAGGTGGATTTTGTATTCAAAAGAAAGATGAATTTCAATCCATTCTGGAAAGATTGGTCACCGATGAAGATCATTTCTTGAAGGCTAGTTATGCAGCAACAAATGTGATTCATCAAAACTTGGGCTCATCCACCCGGATAATTCGGAACCTGATCCGTGACTAATTTCAAGTTTACAATTCAATTTGATAAATTCCAGGATATTGCTCAACGCTTTACATTTTTACCTGGAATTAATATAGTTTATGGAGCTAGCGGTGTCGGGAAAAGTTTTTTTCTTTCCTGTATAGAAGGAAAATCACTAAACCAGTCTTATAATTTCCAAATAGATCATAAAAATAGGGCATTTGTATATCACAGAATCTTCCAGAATCCGGATAATCAGATCATTGGGAGGTCTGTGAGAGGAGAATTGTCTTTTAGCGGTGAATGTAAAGGAAAACCAGTTTCTGAATTACAAATGATAATCGAATCTGGATTGGACCAACTACCAGATACAATCGATTCTTATATGAATCCCGGGCTATTATCAGGTGGTGAAAAAGAATTATTGAATCTCACCACAGCAATGCAGTCATCTCCGGATATATTGATTATAGATGATGGATTATCATTTTTGTCATCAGAAAATAAATTAATTGCTGTGAACTGGTTGAGGGCTTGGGCAAACAATACGAGTTCAATCGTAGTTTGGGTAACATCTGAAAAGAATGATTTAGAATTTGGGGACACCAAATGGGTACTTGATTTGGATTCATTTAAAAAAATAGAGTGTGTTAATCCGGAGCACTATGATTCAATCTATATCCCAGAAGGTTCCCTTTCGCTTAAATGGACTGATGTGTCCTTTAAATATGATAATTCCAGGAGAATTTACTCAGACCTTTCTTTGTCATTGGATGGCTGTCGATCTGTAGGTCTTCTAGGTAGTAATGGATCTGGAAAAACTACTTTTTCTGGTTTATGTTTTGGATATTTAAAGCCCCAAAAGGGGCAGGTTAGTTTATCCATTAATGGCATAGCTGATTTGAAAATCGGCTATGTCGATCAATTCCCTGAGCATTTGATACAATTAAAGACACCAGCAGAATTTTTAGATATGATTATCCAGAATGGAATATTTGATCCGAATTTGGAGCAGACATTTAAAAATAGATTGTTGCGTTTTGGAATACAATGGGAGACAGTAAGCACTTTACAAGGCATAAAACTTCCCTGGGCAGTATTAAGAACAATTATGGTTGTTATTTTAGCCCACTGCAAATTTGATGTACTTATCTTAGATGAACCTACCTTTGGACTAGGCTGGGACCAACGTGTAATTTTACGGTCCTTTTTACGAGAATGTATGACAAAAATGCATTTTATTATTGTCTCGCATGATCAGACATTTATTGAATCCATTTGTGATAAAATCATCAATTTAGATACGAAAACAATTAAGAATACTCAAGTTGGAACAGAAGAAAAAACCAAATCTTAAAGAACGAATTATCAACGACCCAACTCGGGTTTTGACTCTCGCTAACTTTATCAGTATGCTTCGGGCATTGTCTGCTATCCCTATTATTTATACAATGGCCAGACCGGGATGGGAATGGCTGACGGCTGTTTTAATCTTGTTGGCAGTTTTATCTGATTCATTGGATGGCTATTTTGCACGGCGTGCACATGAAGTAACTCATTTTGGTAAATGGTTGGATCCAATAGCCGATTTTGTTGTTATCATTTCTATTGTTTTGTATTTAGTCTTATCTGAAATTTTTCCAATTTGGTTTTTTGCATTTTATTTAAGTCGACATGTTACTATTGCATCACTGTCTTTGTATTGTATGAATTATAATTATATGATTCTCCAAGCCAATTGGTGGGGGAAGTGGGGCACAGGTATAACCACATTGGGGGTATTTCTACATATTTTTGATTTTCACGCACTGCCCTGGCTTAAACTAGGTTCCCTCTATGTGGCTACTGTATTGCTTGTCATCAGTGGCATCCAATATTTAACACAATTTTTTATAGCCATTAAAAGGAACCGTGTTAAGCAAACTATTTAAGGCGCTTTCACGTTCACGCTCCAGTATCGCTGATGCTTTTAAATCATTGGCAGGAAAGCGAATCACACCAGAATCTCTGGAATCGTTGGAAGAACAACTATTAGGAGCCGACTTGGGTTTTGAAACGGTGGAATCCATCATGGATGTGGTAAAACATCATCCCAAATCTAATTTTATTGAAAAAGTGGGTGACCATTTAGTGTCTCTCTTGTCTGAATCATTTAATCCAGTTCCATTCCAAGTGCCAACAATTCTTATGGTGGTTGGCGTGAATGGCTCAGGGAAAACAACTACTGCCGCAAAACTAGCACAAGTATATAAAAAAATAGGCCAAACTGTGACTCTTATCGCAGCAGATACATACAGAGCCGCTGCAGTAGATCAATTAAAAATATGGGGAAAGCGTGTCGGATGTCATTTGGTTTGCAATGAAAAAACATCTGAACCAACATCCATTCTATTTGATGGGCTTGTTTCTGCAAAATCAAATAATAGTAATGTAATTATTGTTGATACAGCCGGAAGACTTCATACCTATTCAAATCTCATGGAAGAATTGGCAAAAATGTATCGAGTTGTTGAGAATAGATTTCCTGAATTTGACATCAAATCACTTATTATCATGGACGCAAGTTTAGGGCAGAATTCAGTAATTCAAGCAAAGGAATTTGGGAAACATGTTAAACTGGATGGTGCTATTCTCACTAAACTGGATGGAACAGCCAAAGGAGGTATTGTTTTTCCACTATTTCAAGAATTGAAAATTCCAGTTCAATTTATTGGTGTAGGCGAAGATCTTGGTGATTTAGAATTTTTTGATCCACAAAATTATGTGGACGGATTGCTGGGATTAAATCAACTTGAAGGGCATTTGGAGCATCTTCCAAAACTTCCTTAGTTTATTCATTCGTCCAATTAACATTTAAGAACCTATTTATGTGCCGTTATATTTCCTGTAATTTTCTATTTCTATTATGAGTAAAAATAAAACATTAAATCTCATCAGTCTTGGCTGTGCAAAAAATCTTGTGGATTCGGAGATCCTTCTCGGGGGATTAAATAAGACAGATATAACCCTAACCCATAATCCTGAAGAAGCAGATACAATTGTTGTGAACACTTGTGGGTTCCTTGATATCGCCCGGGAAGAATCAGTGGATACTATCCTTCAAGCGGCAGAATTAAAAAAAACCGGTAATCTGAAAGAATTGGTTGTCATGGGCTGTCTCTCAGAACGTTATCCTGACGAATTAAAAAAAGAGATACCGGAAGTAGACCGCATCTTCGGCAGCAATGACCATCGGCAAATTGTTTCATTTCTTACAGGTAAAGAATTTGCTAAAGACGATCCCCTGTTTTTCCGGTCTCTTATGACACCTAACCATTATGCATATTTAAAGATTGCCGAAGGGTGTGATAATGGTTGTTCTTTTTGCAGCATACCGCTCATGCGAGGACTGCAAAAGAGCAGAACAATTCCGGCAATAATGGATGAAGCTGAACGGTTAGTCTCTAATGGAACTCGAGAACTATTAGTGATTGCGCAGGATTCTACTTCTTATGGATGGGACCTTGAAACAAAAGTCTATTTAAGTGATCTTCTTCGAGAATTGAATACAATTAAAAATTTGGAATGGATTCGCATTCATTATGCC